>NZ_JAHOJD010000005.1:0-226327 GCF_019129655.1 Bifidobacterium sp. MSK.17.10
ACCAGCGGCGCATCGCGTACAACGTCCAGTCCGGTTTCTCACCCAAGGAGATTTGTCGCTGGACGTGCGCGAGCATCAGATTGTACGCGAAACGCGCGCCGCCCGCATGGGACTCCAACAGCCGTGTCTGCCGTGGGGTCGGGTCGAGACGGATTCTGACGGCCTCATACGCGCTCATCGCGCATCGCCTCCAACGCCTTCTCCGCACGGTGTTTGGCCGCGCGGCGTCCGTACAGTCTCGCGCAGAACGAGGTCAGCACCTCGGTCATGTCGCGCACCAAATCGTCGTCCAGTTCCGTTTCGTCCACCACGATGATTCGGCGTCCCTGCGCCTTCAACGCGCTCTCCACCAGTCCCGCGTTCATACGGGCGAGCCTGTCCCTGTGCTCCACGATTATCGTGCCCACGGTCGGGTCGGCCAATAGCCGGTTGAGCTTGCGCCGCCTGTCGTTCATGCCGGAACCCGTCTCCGTGACGATTTCGGGATGTTCGACGCCCATGCCAACGGCGAACGCCTTCAACCGGTCGGCCTGACGTTGCAAATCTTCCTTCTGTCCGCCACTGGACACTCGCGCATAGCAGACGGTGCGAGAATCCGCTGGATTCGACTGCGATGCGGTCTCGTATTTCGGGTCGTGGATAAGCCACATGCCCGTGGGCGTCTGCTCCACGGGGACGGGCATGGTTCCCTGACGACACCACTTCCACACGGTCTGCGGGTGCAATCCTTCCAGCAGTGCCCATTCCTTCACCAACATGAGACTTATTATAGTATAAGATTACTTATGAAAGCAAATCATTTCAATAGCAGATGATAACCCCACCCGTATCCGTCACGCCAGATGTACGCGTGCAGTTCACCGAACATCGGAAGTTCGTCCTTGGAACCTTTCCCGCCGGAATAGTAGGGGCTTCGTTCGCTTAACGGCTCGCATTCCTCGACGGCGGGGGCAAGCAGGTCGATGTCGCCGTTATCCATCAATCGTTCCACTTTCTCCCTAGTGTCGTAATGGTCTAAAAGCATACGTCCCACGGATTGGATATTCCCGTCGTAAGGGCTGAATATCCAACGGTACAAGTCTTCGCCGTTTCGCATGGCGATAACGCATGGTGTGCCCATAGCGTTTTCCTTCTTCCAAAACTTTTTATGTGAACAATCTCAGTATAACATCGGTGGTTTTGTTTTAGAAATCACCACCGAAATCCAGTTCACCGTTCGCATAGCATTCGATATCGTTCAACTCATCCTGCATGTCCACCAGTTGCGTCAACTGTTCCACCGCCGACTGGCAACGGTTGCAGGAGTCACGGATATACCGTCTCACACGGGGATACTGTCGGTAGTGCAACCTTGGATTGACCGTCAGCTCGTCATCGTCCAACACGTCCAACAAGTCGTTGTACACGTCCAACAGGTGGGAGAGCGTTTGCGTCATGGAGTCGGTCATCTCCTCATCCTTGTTCACGTATTCGCCAATCTCGTGAACGGTATCCTCAACCATGGTCACACATTGGTCGAGCATGTACGCGTCACGTTTGAATCTACGGAACGGAAGCATTCAGCCGTCTTTCCTTTCTCGGTTTCTTTCCAAACGGTATTCGGCAATCCACAATGCCGACACCACAATCCACAATATGCAGGACAGTCCGTCAAGGAAACCCCATTTGCCTATGAACAGGCAGATTTCCAACAAGGCGACCAATAGTGAGCATACTATCGTTCCCAAGCGAATCCAGCGGGGAGTATACCCTTTATCGGGATGTTTGCGGGCGCGTCTTCTGTTCACCGTCCAGACTATCGTCCCGACGATGAACAGGAAGAACGCGACCACATACATCGCAGTCAACACGTCGAAGACACCCTGCTCGCTCATTCCGAAGAGTCTCCCAAGTTAGAGCCGTCCGAACCGTCGGACTTACCGTTCCAGCGGATAAGAAACAGCCAGATTAACGCGGTGGCAATCCAAATAAGTCCGCACATGCCGGATATTATGCTACCGAACTGGACGCAACGGAGAAATTCCATTACGGCTGTCACAGCGGAAAAACCCGCGCACCCGAACCGAACACTCCTTGCGACCTTGACTCCCAACAGGTGGGGGTGCTGTACGGAGAGGAAGAACAGGAACGACAACAGCAGTGTGATGGACGAGAATGCCATCACCATGAGCGTCAGGATATGAAGCATCAACGGTCTGTCCTAGAAATGTCATCGTTGAAACGTTCCCCGGCCTTATGGAATGTTCCCTTTGTGCTCTTATGCCACAATGATTCATCCCAGCTTTCCACCGGCATGGAAAGATATGCTTTGTCGTCTTCGATAAACATGTCCACGTATGGCGTATACGCGTATGAGCTGACGATGCCCGGCAGAGGGCCGGGATGCCATTCGAATTGGCGGAGCATCCTCCATACTTCAACATTGTTCTTGCATGGCTTGTATACGCCGTTCATGGGCATGAGCCAGTAGCCTTTCAAATCGCCTTTGCCTTGGACGGTCAGGGTCTCCTTGGACATGACGGCTTCAACTCCTTCGACGGTTCGCTTGCCATCCGCGTCCTCCTTCCACATCAGATGGACATGGTGGGTGTTTTCGAACCATTCCTCCAGTTCGCGTTGATGTGCGTATTCGCGGCAGTCCTTGCACAGTCGGTTCACCACGGTCGGATTGTCACTGGTCAGATATGTTTGCCGCATGACGGCTACCTCCTAGTTTTTTGCGGAAAATATGTTTCAGGGAATGGGTCAGAACGTGACGTTCGGCAATCCCACCGATTGCAGGAACGGGAACCAACTGTCGAAATGCGGGCTGACAGACCACCAGAACAGCAGAACCAAACCACCCCAGAACAACAGCATGTTCAACAGGCGCAACGGCAGGACGCCCTGTTGCAGACGCCAAGACAATACGAGCACGTTCCAAGACACCGGCTTGCGTTCCCGCTCCCCACGCCACAACAGCCAGCACAGTCCGTTCATGACCATCCACGCGACAAGCAGAATCACGGCGAACATCATGCTCGCGGGAGCGTAGGCGCTGACGGTTCGGACGGTCTTCTGCCACTTGTATCCGGCCTTCTGGACGACGTTCCCGTTGGCGGCGCTTAACTCGGCGGGAATACCGTCTGAAACGTTCGCCCAATAGGAGAATTGCGCCCGGACGATATACCTGTGTTTGATGCTCTGGTCAGCCCATACGCTCATAGGATGGCAGGTCGTCAACGTCAATTCGCGGGAGTCCGGGTTCGCGCCGTCATTGTTCAACACACTCACGTCGGTCGGAGTAGTGACCCAACCTTCGGTCATCTTGTACACGTACCAGTGTTCGGCAGTTTGGATGACGATGGCGTCACCCGTCTGCAAACGGTCGATGTAGCCCAAGTCGCCGCCGGTTCGATGACCGGCATAGGCGCTGTTGCCTACGGCACCGGGCATGACGGTCTGCTCGTAATGGCCGATACCCTGATTGTCCAACACGATTTGGTCAGTTCCCTGTTGGATTGCACGCTTCCAACCGGATTCGATTTTCGGAATGTACATCCATCCGATTACCTGCGCGTGAGTCGGAGTGCCATCTACCGGCACTTCGCCCGACTGTGGTTTGGCGATGCGGGTCGTATCCAAGTCGATGTTCTGGTTCAGGCTGACCCTTTTCGAGTTTGCGACCTGCGTGTGAATGGAGTCCAAGTCGTGCCCGAAGAACATCCAACCGATTTGGGCGATGAGGATGATGACGATGGTGAAGATGATTCCGATGGAGCATTGGAGTACATGTTCACCGGTGGAAACCGTGTTGGCTGGTCTGCCTCCGTGTTGGGCGCGGCTTCCTTTGCGATGCTTTCCCACATGCTCCGAAGTATCGTCGGTTTTGGTTTTGGCGCCTTCGATGATTTCGTTCCAGTCGGGCAGACTGTTTTGAGGGCCGGTTTCCATACGTGTGTTTCCTTTTGTCGTTTGGACTCTGATTGTGGACATATCCAGTTTAGCTGGTTTTGCTCTTTGGGGAGTCTAACATGCGAAACCGGTTTGGTTTCGTTTTTAACGGGTGGGTCTTCTTATGTGAACCGTTCTACTATAGCACACGAGGTATCCTCTTATTGAGAGAACAAACGTCTACGGCAAAGTAGACAAAAATAGTAAAAAATCATTTCATCCATTTTTGTGTTTTGCTGATTTTTCGTTTTTATAAGCGATTAGAAAAATTCGATACCACAATACTTATGTATCTATTGTTACTTATGTATCTATTGCAGGTGTTCTAAGCCTTACTCCCATAAGGGCTTAGAGCACATAAGCGTCCTCAAATGTCAAAAAAGCGTCTCAAATGTCAAAAAACCGTCCTCAAATGTCAACCGGAAAAATCTCCAAAAATAGGAAAACCTCTTTTCAAAATCAAAAAATAAGGAAAAAATCCACGGCAAGAAAAATGCAGACAACCTGCTAAAATCTAAAAAAGAAACCCCGCTCCACGGCAATGGAACGGGGTGAAAGCAACCACTAGTGAAAGGACATGGTTACGTGAACAAGGATATCACCAACCCCGGCAATAAGGCAATCTCCTATGCCGCCACACTCTCATCCGTCGTATCCCTGCTCCCCGTCAGAAAACCGGACACGCCATGCATCCACCGAACAAACGGCATAGTGTCAATAACAACCACGCCAAGGAACGGACAGTGGGCTTACGGCAAGATTCCCAGAATGTTCCTTCTCTACATGCAAACCCTCATCAGGGAGAACTCTCCAATGGTCGATGCCGCCAACAAGACCGTCCACTTGGACGAGACATTCAGCTCATTCTGCGAACATTCCGGAATACCAGTCAACGGAAGAAAAGAACGGGTGACTCAAATGTTGGACAATCTGGGAGGCACCGTCATCCAAGTGACCAACTGGTTCGAGGACGGGAACGGTAAAACGGTTCATGACGCCATCAACATTCTTATAGCCGACTATACGCATATCTGCTTCGACAAGCACTCGAAAGAGTATCTGAAAGGGTCGTACATCAGATTCTCCGAACCAATGTGGAACATCCTCAACGAGAATCCTGTTCCACTCAACCGGAATATAGCATTCAATCTGGGAAATTCAGCGAGGGCATTAGACATCTACCAATGGCTTGCACGTAGAACCTATTACATTCGCAGACCAGTCGTTGTGCCTTGGACTAACTTGCAGATGCAGTTCGATTCTGCCGATACGCCGCCAAGAAAGTTCCGGGAACATTTCAAAAAGGCGTTGCGGCTGGTACAGGATAATTGGCCTGAACTGCACGTGGAAACCCTTCCGGTCGGGTTGAAAGTGTACCCGTGCCGAAAGTCTTTGAACTCCGGACATAGTAAGACCGGTGTGATGCCAATGTTGGGGTCGCCTGTTCACCCAGCGGTGACAGTCGGGGAATCTGACGGCAACCCGTTCTGACCGACCTTAGTTAAACGAAGACCCCGCACAGTGGCGGGGCCTTCGAATGTCCACACATAAAAAGCCAGACCAAAAGGAGAAAAAGACCAAAAGTCTTTTTGAACTTAGCCGTCAAATTATGAGGCGTTCAACCCACCGGCTGAACGCAACATCAAGTATACGGGATACGGCTGTTTGGTCAAACCTGTATGCGTGTCGAAACCGTTGGAATCATTGGGGTTTCACGCTATCAACCTTCGTTTTTCAGGCTTGTTGTGGACTGATGCTCTCACTCTTTGAACAGGCATTTTGCGTATTCGTGGATGATAGGCAAAACCATATCCTGCAATTCCGTATCGCTCACGGGCTGGGGGAGCCGGGTGTGTTCGGCGGCTTCCTCGAACCGGGACTTGGCGTCCAGAAGCTTCAAATCGTACTGTTCGGGGTCGAAGTCGCCATGCCGGATAGCCAATAGTTCCTCTTGGTCGATACCGACACGGCTCACCTGAACCTCACCGGACTTCAACAGGACGGCTCCCATACGGTAGACGCGCAACGCGTGGGCCATGGCCTTATATGCTTTGCACATGTTGCCTTCATGTTCACGCCGTTCGGCCAGCATGGTCTGCTGGTAGGCGTATCCGGAGAATGTTGACTTGCATTTCGTGTTGACGGCGAGCTTTCGGGCGAGTTGCAATAGGCGGAAACCGTAGTCGTCGCAGTGTAGAATGCAGTCGATTGGCAGGTTGGCGAGTTCCACCATGTTGGGGTTCGCGTCACGGAGCATTCGCGCCACTTTGAGATAGGAGCGGACGACCATGTCGGAGTCCGGCATGTGCTTCTCCCCGTAATCTTGGAGGGAGAGGATTTGTCGCATGGTTGGCATGGTCGCCGCCCGAACGTCCACGTCGGAATGCTCGTCTGCGATACCGTAGGCGTGAGAGCCGCCTACCCAGATGAGGGCGCACTTGTCTTCGGGATGTTCTGTTTCCGGGAGTTCTTTCAGTGTGGAGAGGTATTCGAGTTGTGCTTGGGTTAGTTTAAGCATGGCGCGTCTTTTTTCTTACTTGTTTTTGTGTGAACACTGCCAGTATAGCATACGAACTACTCCAACTCCTTCAAGCGAGCATGAACAGCTTCCAGAATGGAAACCAAATCCGCGACCAGACCACTGTCCCCAGCTTCGGCAATCTGTCTGATATGCCTCAAATCGTCCCCATCGATGAACTGTCTGAGCAACCGGAGTTGTTCGTCCTCTTCTAGACGCCGATACTTACTAGAATCGAACGGCGTATCCACACCCAACTCCCATCCACGCCAACCGGCAATCTGGGAATTACGCTTCCAAACGCAGTGCAAGCCGCGAAGATAAGGATTATCGTATAGTTCACCCGCTTTGGATACTCCACGGTCGAAGTATGCGGTGCCGTCCTTGAAGTAGAGGAATATGGGCGTATCGGGGTTAAACCTGTCGAGCACTCTGCCAAGTCTCTCGTCGCATTTCCTGTAAGACATTATCGTTCTCCTGCCTACTCTCCTGTGTATTCCTTGCACCGGTCGCACAGACGTGGAGTAATCCTTACGCCAATACAATGGAGGACGCGTGTGGCGTGTCTACCGCATTCGTCGCACCATTCGTCCTTGTGGTCTTCGCACCAACGGGTTCCTTTGACGGTTTTCCTGTCGCATCGAAGGTTGGTATTAGGATTGATAAACCGGCATTGCCCGTCAATATCCACATTGTCCTTGCGGAATCCCTCGGTTTGCGACTCCTGCTTGAACCGTTCCAACTGTTTTCGAGCTGACTCCAGTAGTTGCTGTTTCTTGCCGATGGAAGCTTTTAACCTATCCCGTTTCATTTTCAGGCTTGACGCATGAATGAAGTCTTCGGCTTCGACAAGTTTCTCCACCTGTTTTGAATATCCGACCTCAATCCAACGGGTATCCCAGTCGATTAAGGCGGTCAGATAGTTCACATGGTCTTGAAGTGTTTTGAGCCGCAGGGAGTACATGTCGCCGTCAAGTACGGTATGGCAGTATTCGACACATTTGTCAATTACGGCCAGATAGCCTTCTCTGTATGCGTCCGAATGTCCCTCCTGAGCCTCATACCGTTTCTCAGGCTCAAGCCACCACGTCATTTTCATGTAGGGACTGTAATCGCCCCTGTCCGTGAACCAATCCTCCCTGTCGGCCAGTTCATGGGCTTTCGTCGTAATGTCGAATAATGCGCCCCGGCAACCCTCAAGATAGAGTGGATTATCCTCTTCTGTAGGAAAACCGTTCAGGCTCATATCCATAGCCCATTTGAGGACGGACGACGCTCTACGTTGCGTTTTAAACCAATGCTCTTGCATGATATGCTCCACTCATTCTGATAAGGCCCAATTGTTCAGTCTGACCTCCGCCTCTTTTGCTTTCGAACGTTCCCGCTGGTCTTTCTCCCACTCCAATATCAAATCGCCTAAATGGTAGTACTTGTAATCGTCTTGGAAACTTCTACCGCATTTGGGGCATTCGATACGAGCGGAATCAGATGTGACAGTCCACTTCGGTTTGACGTCGCACATTCCGCAAGGACTTGGATTCTTCACCATATCGCACATATGCTTCCAATCCTTACGGTAGGCGTCGAGGGCTTCGTTCAGGAGTAGGCATTCGTCTCCATCACATGGAATGTAGAAGTGGACTAAGTCGCATCCGTTCTCACATTTCACATTGCACCCGTAGATGAAAAATCCTGCGGGATAGTCACTCAATGAGGTATATTCCTTCTGCTGGTTTAGCGTGACGGTCGCTTTTCCGCCACAGTAGGGGCATTCTCCTAATAAGAGTGCTTTCAGGTCTTCGGGATTGTAGATTGGGGTTTTTGGCTTTTTCATTTTCGCTCCTTTTGATAGGGCATGTGAGCACATTCAGTATAACATGAGTAAAAAAATGCGAAAAATCATGCTCTACAATTAAAAGAATGGCAACAACAAAACAACTACTCATGCGGGTACTTCAAACCAAATCCCCCGAACTATTCGACGGAAGCGAAGACGAACCTGTCAAAGTAACCGACTATGACTACATGCCCTTCTGCCAAGCCGTCTGCGAAACCTGCGGTGATGACCCGGAAATGATGACCATACTGTATGAAACCAAAGGCGGGAAACAATACGGGCAATCATACGACTATTTCGGATTACCTAACCTGCTGGAAACTTTGGACAAATGGGACGAAGAACATAGCTGACATACAAGTAGTCCCCGTCATCCATTTTCGGATAGCGGGGACTACTTTATTCTGCGGTCAACGAATCCTACTGGATAGCAAACTCGTGAGTAACCTTCTGATGGGAAAGACCATAATCTCCAGAGATTTCAACAGTAACAGGGTTTGACTCGTCTTCAAGTACATAACCCAAAGTTACGGTTCCAGTGGCTCCCGGCTGAATAGCACTCAAGTAGGAATTAGCGTCATAACCTTCGGGAACAGGGTCAAAATAAACGGCGGTATCAAGTTGGTGCCCGTTTTGGAACACTTGAGGGGTAGTTTCGGCTGGCACAGAATTTTCATTCTTATTGTTAGTCAGCTCATAAGTCAACAATACAGTTGGTTTCCCCTCAACATCATTAACAGACTTGACGAGGGAATCAATTTTGACATGATAATTTTTGCCGCCAACGTCTCCCTCCATGTCTTGTACCGCATTTGTGTTTTTTTGTTTCTTGCTTGTTAGCCTTGGAAGAGTCCTTCTTAGTAGGGGAAGAAGCGGATGATGAGGTTGAGGTGTCGGATACGGCTTTGTCAATGGCGGAACTGTATATGCTTTGAGTACCTAATACGAGTACTAGAGAAAGAATGGATACGATGAGTGTGGTCAAAGCCATGCCATGCCCACGCTTCTTGCCTTTCTTACCGGTCGCGTGCAAGGCAAATACGGCGAGAATCAGGCCGACAATGCCGAGCATGAATGCCAGATTGTTAATGAGTGGCACCCAAGAGAGAACGATGGCGATGATAGCGAAAACAAGTCCGGTCACAGCCAGTGAGGAGAGGGGCTTCTGCGGGCCGCTATGTTGCGGTTGCCCTTGGCCCTGCGGTGGAATCTGCCCTTGCGGCGGCAACGGTTGTTGCGGAGGAACCTGAGCCTGAGCTTGTTGGGAAGCATAACCAGCCTGTTCCGGCATTGGAGCAGAGGTTGGAACAGTGGCTGTTTGTACGGTCGGGTCTGCCTGTACCGGTGTTTGGGGTTGGAAAGTCTACTGAACTGGTTCCGAGAGATTCGGCTGGACGGTCGGCGGCACTGTCGGAGTTGGAGTGACTGTTGGTGACGGTGTTGCAATCGGCTGTACCGGAGTGGACTGTTCGACTGGAGGAGTGACCGATGGGGTAAGATTCACAACCGGCGGAACCGGAGTAACGGATGGTACCGTTTCAGTCGGAGAAGTCAGGGGAGTGGTAGCCGCCGGTGTTGCGGTTGACGGAACAGCCTGTGCCGGAACGGTCTCGGAAGCCGATTCCACTGGATTGGTCGCTGGAACCGAAGGAACGGTCGAGGTTGGCGTGGCCGGAGGAGTCAACGGTGGTGTTGGACTTTCAGGAACTTGGGATATTGGTTTCAGGTTCGATTCGGTCATCGAACTTCCTTTCTTCTGACACACTCTCACCAAGGTTGATAGAACAGTGTGCGCGGTTTCTTACAACAAATAAGTATATCCCACCACACCCCTATTCAATTTGGGGAGCGTGATGGGATATTATGCGACGGCTGTTCTAGAAGAATCGTTTTAGGAGTCCGTTGAATAGGTTCTTGACCCAGTTCTTCTTGGTACTGGTGATGTAGTGTTTGTTTGTTGCGTGCGAATTGTTTTTACCACTGGTGGAACCGTTGGGCTGGTTGCTCTGATTATTACTTCCGTTCGTATTGTCATCGGAATTGCCGGTAGTGTTCGAGCCGGATGTTCCACCGGTCAACCGTTGTTTCACCTGACTGGTGGAAATAATGGTTTCAGTTGGGCAAGAAGCCAATACTTGTGCAAGCTTATCATGCTCCTTCTGGTCTACCATCAGCCCATACTTGGCTTTGATGCCGATTTGCAGACTCGCATAATCGCATTGGAATGCTTGATTGGAAGGCTCCCATTCGGCTATGGTTCCGTCCTTTTTCACATTGTTGGCTTCCGCTTGGGATGCGAGCAGGACGTCGGGGTCGTTGTAGTAGGCGTCTCGCTGGGCGAAGTCGAGCTTGTCCAAGCCGGAACGATACGCTTCCGCATAGGCGACCACATGGTCGATTTGAATGCCACCGTCACGGTTGGAAGCGCTTCCACCCTCGGTCTTGTTCGACGTGCCACGTTGGAAGTGGATGGTCTGACCCGTGTATGGTTCCAGTAGGATGCCAGTGTTCACGTTGCCTCGACTCGTGTAGGTCACGTTATCCATGTCGCGTTCCAACACCAAATCGCGGGTCGTGTAATTGCCGGTTTTGCCAACGACCTTGTTCCACTGGTGGGACTTGCGGTCGGAAGACGCATTGGATTTCACTCCGACGGTGAGCGTGCCCAACACTTGTGTGGCTGACTGTCCGACGGGGATGCTTCCTGTGGCCGGATTCGCGGATACGGGCGTGCCGACGGTCAGAAGCGACAATACGAGGATGCTGGAGATGGCCAGTCGGATGCCTTGTCCGATGTTTTTCCGCAAGCAGGACATGCTTAATCCTTCCCCATGGGAATGGAATCCTCCGTACTGTCGGCGTGGGTGTCGATGATACGCTTGTTGTCGGATTGCTTCGAAATTACGCACATGCTCATGACAGTCATGCCGATGAACACTCCGACGAAAAGTCCAATGATAAATGCTGACATCGTTTTTCTTTCTGCTTATGTGGACAAATCCAGTTTAGCATGTATCAGCCGCGCACGTTGTAGTCGGCGCACAGGTCGTTCATCGCGTGCAGAAGCTTGTATGTGTAGATGAATGGCCCGACGATGATGAGAGAGCCGAGAATGTTCCACAGCCAGTAGGTTGCGGCAGTGACCGTTACCGGTAGTCCACGAGCGGCCTGTTCGGTGCCGATACGGGAGCTGAGCTTGTGGAACCAGACAAGCCAGCCGATGCCAAGGGTCAGCCAGCCGAGCAGGAAGAACATGAGACAATAATGCATGGTGCGTTTGCCGTCACGTCGCGTGGCGATGAGATTCAACGTGGTGCCGACTTCGCTCATCTGCCAAATGTCGTAAATGCCGAAGGTGACGAGTCCAAGCAGAAGATATTTAAGCAGTCCACGTTTGGTTCGGAGACTGTTCTGCCGGATTGGGTTTTGGGGTTGAGCCATAGGCTGTTGCGGTATGGACGGTTGATTAATGTTCACGTTGACTTGAGGCTGTTGCGGCATTGTCATTTTTGTTTCGCTCCTTGCGTTGAGATAGAGGAGGGTCGCGTCTTCTCTGTTTAAGTGGTTCTCCAATATATGGAGAACAATCTTTTTTAGTATTACAACCTCATCTTAGGGGAGTATAAGGTCGATTTCTTATGAAAAGAGGTTTTTACGAGAAAAGCCCACCTGATAAACACAGGTGGGCTAAAAGCTCATAAAAAGTTAATAGACTGCGGCGCTTCCAGCCGCGAGAGCGAGCATGAAGACAATAAGCCACAAGACAACGCTGACGATGACCGATACGAGCGCTCCCATTCCGGCCTGTTTCGCACTCACCGGCTTCTCCGTCTTCCAGATGAGGAATAGGATGAGTCCGACGATAGGGAAGAAGAACCCCAATACCACCCATCCGAACGACCCCGTGTCGGCAGGTTGCGGATTCACATACGGTTGCTGACCATACTGGTATTGTGCATACTGCGGTTGCTGATATTGGGGTTGACCGTATTGAGGGTTCTGCGCATACTGCTGGCCGGTCGCATATGGGTTAGCTTGCGGTTGCGCATACTGCGGCTGTTGGTAGACCTGCTGTCGCGGCTGGTCGTATTGTGCCCGCTGGCTCTGACTGGGATTTGGGTACTGCTGTGGAGGGAAATTAGGGTCGCTCATGTCGGAAAGCCTTTCATTTTTGGAGGGTTTTTGTTTTCCAGCTTAAGGTATTCTTTCGTCGGAACAATAGGAAACCAAAAAATACGATAGGGAGGAATTTTTCAGACGATTCGTCTGATTGCATACCCGCCGTACATGACCATGCTGACCGGTGCGACTCCAGTGCCTTGGCTTGGACTCATGGCGTTCATGACCATGCCGTTGCCAATGTAGATGGCGGCATGCGAACCGTTGGCGAGAATATCACCCGGTTGGGCTTCCGCCAATGATGCGACGGGCGAACCGACGCTCATTTGACTGCCTGACTGGTGGGGGAGACTGACACCGAATTGCGCGAACACGTATTGGACGAATCCGGAACAATCCCAGCCTGATGGCTGGTTGCCGCCGTACACGTATGGGTATCCGCTGAACTGCATAGCATATTCGGCTACGGCCTGTCCGGTTTTGGATGCTGGTGGAGTGATGGCGGTTCGTTCCGCGCTCCTACTGGCCTCCTCCTGTTGGATAGCTTGCGTTTGGGCTTGTCGTACCGCCTGTTCCTGTGCCTGTTTGCGGGTCTCCTCTTCCTGTTGGGCTTTCGCTTCGGCGTCTTTCTCGGCTTGGGATTTCGTCTGCGGGACAATTAGGTTTTCGATACCACCCCAATCGCTGTCCGACTGCACGTCGGTGCTGACGCTTTCGCGGGTCAGGTCTCGGCGCGTGGTCGTGGTAGCGGGGAACGAACGAACGGAGTAGACGGTGTTGTTTGATGGAGGGTATGCCATCGCAGTGGCGGGCAATGCCATCAGACAGTCCGCGCACAGTGAAAGCACGAGCATGAGGGAGTGAATGCTGTTCCTATTGCTCAACTTCAAAGTCCCATGCTCCTTAGCTCAGAGGCCAATCGTTGGGCTTCGGAACGGCTTAAATGCCATTCGCTCCAGAATTCGTCGCCACGGCGGACGAGATAGGTGGGGTCGGCGGGACTGCCCAATTGGGTTACGGTGATGTCGGTTCCCATATTCGGCTCCTTTCTTTTAATTTCTACCGGTATTCCACGAGTCGCAAGGGCACGTAGTTGCGGTAGCTGACTTGGGTTTCGTCCTTCGGGTCGGATAGTCGGCTGATGAGTTCCGCGCATTCCGCGTCCGTATACGTGCCGTCCTTGCTCGCCCCGCCACCCAGATAGGTGCATGCGCCGCGAACGTTACGCTTCCGGTCGATGATGGTGTACATCAATTGTCCTTTCTTGTGGAACGGCCACTGGTGGGTACATATGATGAAACGGCTATCCCAACTGCGGGCGCGAACATCCCACCACATTTTCGCTTCGCTTTCGGGAATGCTGAATCGGACTTGTTTCGCATCCTCGGGCAGTACTTTGATGGTGAGTGGAATTTCAGACAGATAGTGTATTCCGGTGATTTCCGACAAGGCGAACAGAAGTTTCTGCGTGCTCGGCTCGACCTCAAATAGAACGTATTTGTAGTCTTCCGGAATGTCTTCAATCTCATCCCGGAACTGTTGCCATGCCTTGATGGTGTCCTTCGGCCAATCCGGCCAATAATCCTCTCCACTTTCATCGTGGACGAATTTCCTATCAAGTTCCATATTGGCAACAGCTTCGTAGGCTTCCTCATCGAACATGGGCGGCATGTGGCGAACGTCCGTCTCAGCCTTCCCGTCATGCACGCTTACCGTGCAGATTACCGGATGGTCGGAGGATACGGTTCCGTCCCGTTCGAACCAGCGTAGGTTGCCGGGTTCCTTGGACTTGCTCGTCTCCGTGATGGGGTCACTACCTTCGGTACCGTAGGACGCGTAATACCTGTCCTTGCCGGTGAAGATGGTTACGGTGCCACCTTCAAGGCCGACTATCGTCCAATCGATTTTCTCAACGCACAGTTCGCTTATCTCCTGCGCTGCTTTCTTATCCAACATGGTTTGCATCTTTCCCTTCTGGCGGCTTTCTGTGCCGCAAATCATTTCTTCGATGTGCTTTTGCTGTTCTTTCCGTCTTCTTGGAATGGGTCGAAGATTTCATCCCCGCCGGTGTCGAGCCGGTAGGGTGTATCACCTCTGGCTTTCACGAACTCGTCAAACTCATGGCCTGTTATCGCGCCTTGGGGAGTCATTGTGACGACAACGGAACCGTCTGACTGCGGTTTGCCTATGTCCATTTTCATCTTGGATAGCATGTTGTCTTTCCTGATGTATCCGCCGAAGCAGGAACGTCTATAATGCTTCGGGATTAGCGGTTTGAAAGTCGGTTTCACCATTCTTGTGTTCCTTCCGGTCAGTAGTGGATGAATTGCAGTTGGGACACCTGTTCCGCAGTGAAAGTGCGGCTGAACGGTTTGCCATTGTATGCGCTACCGCATTCGGACGTGGTGATTGAACCATCTGCGACAACGTTTTCGACAATCCCCACATGACCATACGTGGGGTCTGAATCGTATTGTCCACGTTGGAAGCAAATCACATCACCGACACGGGGAGTGTTGTCAACCCAATATCCGAGTTTGCGTGCCGTGTTCGCCCAGTCGGCACCATTACCCATGTGGGAGCCAGCGGGCAATCCCAACTGGTGGCGGCGCACGTAAGCCCACCAAGTGCATTGCGAAAACTCGTAGGCGTTGCCTGTGTCTCCGGTCGCATGATTCGGATTGAAACCGTCAGGAGTCTGACCCTCGTCACGACCGTTAATCAACGATTTAACCACCGGATTATCCGCACTGATAGCAGTCAGTTTGCCGGTCACACCATCGGAGTCGGACATGCTCCAACTTCCATCATTGCTCGTAGCCTTATAATCCTTCAACTCTTCACGGGACGCGCTACGGGATGCCGCACTGGTTTCAGTCAACGTGCTTCGAGTAATGGCGGTACTCGTATCAAACGGCTTAGCCTCAGCGTAAGCGCTGGGAGTTGGCTTCAACACAAGCATAGACGTACCGGCGGCGGCGAACATTCCCGCCAACAGGCATATTGCGATGCGACGCTGGAACAGCCTACGGCGACGTTGCATGACTCTAGTTGGAGCCGCTTTATGTGCAGGTGAACCCAATTTAACACTCCGCTTCTTCCTGCGCGGAGAAGAACTGCGGGCCACCAATACACTTGTCGAACTGGTAAGTGTCCGGAGCACCCATCATACGGCGAAGTAGAGGAGCATGCTTGGTCACAATCTTGTTCTTAAACAAGCCGCCGACAGCCTCCCAAGTCACATTGATGGTTCTGCCGGACTCATTCTCCAAAGTAGCTTTCTGAACCTGTTCCTCACGACCGGGCGCGGTATGCTCACCGGCTGGAAGATAGTAGAAGCTTATATGCTGGCCCTTATATATTTCTACAGGATATATCGTGTTTCCCATGAATACTTTTATCGACGCCACTTGTTTTTCCTTTGATGTTGGGGGTTGCTGTTCCAATTCAATGGTACTGGCTTATCCAAGTGGCTGAACAGGAAAGCGCGCCATTCGTAGGCATTTTTCGGTTGGGGGACGGGATTTGGACTGTAATGTTGCACGCGCATTTAGTATCCTCTTATCTGCTTGGATTTTTTATGGACGGGGACTGCCCATATTTCTTTTCTGACATAATCGTTGCTATCGGCGTCAACTAAAGAACCATACATAGAATGTTTCCAATCTTTGATTAAAACTTATGCAAAACATACTCACCCTCAGAACGCCAAACGCAATTATCCGGTTCGTAGCCTTTACGATATGAAATTCTCGTTAACTTTTTATCCTTCGAATACCCATTGGCTAAAGACCATTCCTTAAAAGACGCCCATACAGACCAGTCTTTGCAAACGGGAATAAGTTCCCGTTCCTCATATGATTCAATCCGACGCTGGTGAATCATATCGTCCCAAATCCTATACAACCGATAATATGGAGAGCTTTTAATACTATCCCCGTGTTTTGTCCTAGCCTTGGATATGAGCTGTTTTCTCATGCACCCACAGCTTTTGACACTACCATTCCTTAGATTGGAAACCAGAACATTTTTCTCCCTGCCACACACGCAACGACAAAGATAGACGACATGACCGTACCTGTCTTTCCCATTGGGTCGAAGTACGGTTAAATACCCGATTTTCATTCCGTCGGAAATCTTTGTGATTTTTTTCTTTTCCACGTTGTCGTCCTTTTCTTCTAATAGTTGAGGTGGGTTCTCTAATATATTTGGGGAGAACATTCCTTTTGCTTCTTCTAAAGAAATTCCCTTTATTCTCGCCCAATCATACAATGAAATACGTTTGTCACCATATACGACTCGTATGCTTTTCCTTTTATTATTAGACTGCGTCTTGGCATCCGTCCACCTGCAATTATCCGGTTCATAGTTTCCGTCAACATCTATTCTGTCGAGGGATAATCCAGCGTTCGCTTTCCACCCATTGTCAATAGCCCATTTTTTGAAGATTTCCCATTCCTTCCATTCATCGCAGACCTGAACACCTCTTTTCCCGTAATGAGAATAAGAAACGTTACGGGGATTGCTACAACGGTCAAGCATCAGTTTCCACGAGTGAAAAAGCTTAACATACGGAGAATTTTCAGAAGCGTCACCATGTTTAAGTCGGGTTTCCCGAGTCCTTTGAACTTCAAAACATCCGCAACTTCTAGTGTTCCCCGTAGTTAGAGCATTTCTAACTACTGAGACTGTCTTCCCGCAAGAGCACCGGCATAAGTAGACGGAGTGATGGTTCTTGTTGACACCTTGAAAACTTAATACGGTCAAACGTCCGAATTGTTTTCCGCACAACTCATCCGCTCTCCGGCGTCTCCCCTTAGAAGTGGGCGAAAGCTTGTTACATTTTTCTCGTGGCCGTTCCCCGTAAGGTTTTCCTTTTTTAGAAAGACATCCACAGCTTTTTGTATTGCCTTTTTTCAGATTGCCTAAAGATACAATGACGCTATTGCCGCAATCGCAAGAACATAACCAATAGGAACCTTTTTTAGTATTGGGAACATACTTTTCCGCCGTGAGTTTTCCGAAACGTTGACCGGCAATATCCATTGGTTTGCGACCGGGTTTGCCCATTATTTTATCTCCTATGATTAAGACAAAAAGAACGCGGGGTCTAATACTGGAACGCATGACCCCGCGCTTTTAAATACTAGAATTCCGGCTCGTCGTTCTGCGGTGCCGGTGCCGGATTGCCCATCGGAGCGCCCCACGGGTCGTCGGATGCGGCTGACTGGAAATTGTCGGCACCATAATTGTTCGGATTTTGGAACACTGGCGGATTGTTCGGATTTTGGAACATCTGACCATTGTTCTGCTGGGTGTTGGCACGGTTGCCGCCGTCGTATCCGCCGTTGCGTTTCGGATTCGGCATGACCTGCGCGGTCGCGTGACGGAGTCCGACACCGATGTTGGTGACTGTGAATTCCACCATCGAACGCTTCTGTCCGGTCTGCTGGTCAGTCCAACTGTTCTGCTTCACGTCGGCCAACGCCACCACGTCCATGCCTTTACGGAGTGTGTTCATGATGTTGTTGCCGAGCGTGGTGTCCCATACTTTGCATCGTGCGAAAAGCGTCTGCCCGTCTTTCCACTCGCCGGTCTTCTTATCCTGATAGCGAGTGCCTTCCGCAATGGAGAATTCAACCAGATTGGGGTTGCGCTGGTTGCGTTGCGGGTCGTCGGTGAGTCGGCCTTCGAGGGTTGTGCTTGGGATTGGCATGTGTTAAACCTTCCATTGAATTTGTGAACTATCCCAGTATAGCAGATATTGGTTGGGATGGAACAAGAATTCCCCTTTCCAGATAAAAAGGAAGCTCCTCAATCTAAAAGACCGAGGAGCTTCCTTCTTTAAACTAGACGTTAGTCGTCTCGACTACGTAGCCGGGCGAGCAGTATTCCAATGCCGCCGAGTCCGGCGATGATGGCCGCGATGACCATTCCGTAGATTGGAGCGCCGGTGCTGGCTAGAGGATTCTGGGAGTCAGAATTCTGTTCGCCATTACCAGCCGTTCCATTGGTGGATGCGTCGGCAATCTCCTTGTCCTTGTCGGCGGAGACGCCGTTGGCTTTCTTCCACACGCAGGTCAATGTCAGGTCTTTGACCACGGGCTTGCTCATGTCGTAGACGTTGCCGTCCTTGTCAATGAAACCGTCGAAAACATATCCGTCGCGGGTTGGATTGGATGGAAGTGTCAGCTTCTCACCATCCTTGACCTCATAACGTTCGGTCTTGCCGTCATACAAGGTCACTGTCACGGTATGCTTCTTGACGGTCGGGGGTAGGGTATTGGCTTCCCACATTGCGGTCAAAGTCATATCCTTGGATACCGCAGTGTTGAAATTGTAGTCCTTGCCATCCAACTGCCATCCGACGAACTTGTAACCGTTCAAGATCGGGTCTGCGGGCTTCTTGACCTTTCCTCCCTGTTGGATGGTTTGCAGGTCAATCTTCGAACCGTTGCCGGTATCGAATTTGACGGTGTAGAAGACCGGTTTCGGAGTTTCGTTCTTCTGCCATGTGGCGGTCAGAATGATATCCGTGGTGATTGGGGTGTTCCAGTCGTAGTCCTTGCCGTTCAACTGCCATCCGGTGAAAGTGTATCCGGTACGCTTCGGGTCGGTCGGACGTGCGGCCTTATCACCTTCCTTGACTTTTTGAGATGGGATGTTGGAAGCGCCGCCCGTATTGAACGCGACCGTGAATAGGGTCGGGGATTTCTCTGTCCACGATGCGGTGAGGGTGATGTCGCCGGTGATTGGAGTGTTCCAATCATAGGCTTGTCCGTTCAGCAACCAGCCTTGGAAGTCGTATCCTTCACGGGTTGGGTTTGCGGGTTGGATGGCTTTCTCCCCCTCATCGACGGTCTGCTGTCCGATTTCAGACCCTCCGGTCGTGTCGAATGTGACCGTGTGGCGTTTCGGCTGGGGCTTCTGGTTTTCAACCCATGTGGCCTTCAAGGTGATGTCGGCTGTGACGGGAAGGTTGAAATCGTATGGTTCGCCGTTCAGCGTCCACCCTGAGAACGTGTATCCGTTCTTGGCGGGCGTATCCGGTACCGTGACGGTCTCACCGTCGTTCACGGTCTGCTGTGCGACCGTGTTCCCGCCATTGGTGTAGAAGCTGACCGTATGGGTGACGGGCTTCGGCTCCTCATGCTTCTTCCACGATGCGGTCAGAGTCATGTCGGCTGTGACGGGAGTCTGCCAATCATAGTCCTTGCCGTCCAACAGCCATCCTTGGAAGTCGTATCCGTTTCTGCTCGGGTCTGCCGGACGGATGACGGTCTTGCCTTCAATGATGGTCTGCGGGTCAACCTTGCTTCCCTCACCGGTGTCGAAACGCACGGTGTACGTGTTCGGCTGTGGTATCGGTTTGCGATGGTAGATTGCGGTCAGCGTGATGTCACCGGTGACTGGCTTGTTGAAATCATACTGGTCGTTGTCAAGATACCATCCGTCGAACACATAATCGTTCTTCACTGGGTCTGCCGGGCGGCGGACGGTCAACCCGTCCTGAACCGTCTGCGGGTCGATGCTCGTGCCTCCGTTCGAGTTGAACGTGACGGTGTGCATGACCGGCTTCGGGTCTTCATGCTTCTTCCACTTGGCGCTCACCAGAGTGTCAGAGGTAATCGGCTGTTCGAAATCGAATTCGGAACCGTCGATACCAACCCATCCTTGGAAGTCGTAGCCGTCTCGCACCGGATTTTCCGGCGGGGTGATGGTATCCCCCTCGGACACTGTGCGAGCATCGGACGGACGGCCGTTCTGATAGTCGAACGTGACCGTGTAGGTCTTCGGCTGGGGTTGCTCATTCTTCTGCCAGTGTGCGGTCAGAATGAGGTTGCCCGTGACCGGAGTATCCCAATCGTATGCGGTGTCTCCCGCATACCAGCCGAAGAATGTGTAGCCTTCACGGGTCGGGTCGTCAGGTTTGACGGCGGTCTTGCCTTGTTCGACCGTCTGGGACGCCACCTCACTTCCGTCCGCTGAATCGAATGCCACCGTGTAGGATTCGACTTTTGTCTTCTCCCACTTGGCTTTCAATGTCACATCCTTGGTGACGGGCGTGGTGAAATCATACGGTTTCCCATCCAACAGCCAACCTTTGAACTCGTAACCGGTCTTGGTTGGGGCAGTAGGTTCGGTCGCCGTTCCCTTGTCCTTCACCGTCTGGGAGGGGGCTACGGTTCCTCCATCGGTGTCGAACGTGATGGTGTAGGTCTTCGGCTTGACGGGAGTCCATACGGCTGTCAGAACGAGGTCGGCTTTCACCGGAGCGGTGAAATCGTAGTCAACGCCGTTCAGAGTCCATCCCTTGAACTCGTAGCCTTCACGGGTCGGGTTGTCCGGCTTGGAAACCTTGCCGCCATCCTTGATGGTCTGCGGGTCGATGCTGGTGCCGTCCGCAGTGTCGAAAGTGACCGTATACTTCTTGACCTCGTTGCGCTTCCATTGCGCCGTCAATGTCATGTTGGAGGTGACGGGGTTCAGGAAGTTCCAGTCGGAGTCCTCATACTGCCATCCCATGAACGTGTAGCCTTCACGGGTCGGATTGTCTGGCCGGTCGATGGTGGAGCCTTCCTTGACCTTCTGGTCTGCGATATTGCCATCTCCCCCGTTCAAATCGAACTTCACGGTGTACGTGCTCTTGTTCTTCGTCCAAGAGGCCGTCAACGTCAAGTCCTGCATGACGGGAGTGGTGAAATCATAAGGGTCTCCGCCCAACAGCCAACCGTTGAACTCGTAGCCTTCACGGGTTGGATTGTCCGGTTTGGACACGGGGTCGCCTTCCTTGACGGTTTGGCTATCGACCTTGCTTCCCCTGCCGCTGTCGAATGTGACCGTATGTTTCTTGGCTACCGGAGTGTTCTTAGACCATAGTGCCTTCAATGTGATGCTGGAGGTGACTGGAGTGTTGAATTCATACGGGTCGCCGTCAAGAGTCCAACCTTGGAACGTGTAGCCGTCCAATGTCGGATTGTCCGGCTGGGACGCCGTATCCTTGTATTCCACCTGCTGGGAGTCCACGTCGCTTCCGCCATTGGAGTCGAAGCTGACGGTGTACGCGTTCTTCGTCCAATGGGCTTCCACAGTCAAATCATCCGTAACGGGCGTGGTGAAATCGTACAGGGAGTCTCCGGAATACCATCCGGCGAACGTGTAGCCTTTCTTGGAGGGAACCGTTGGAACGGTGGCCGAGGAACCATCCGCCACGGTTTGGGTGAAATCGTCGCCCGCACCAGTGAAAGTCACCGTATGCGTCTGCACCTGCGCGGTCTTCCAAGACGCGGTCAATGTCATGTCGGCGGTGACAGGAGTGTCGAACGAGTACGTCTTGCCATCCAACAGCCATCCGTCGAAATCGTAACCGTCCAAAGTCGGGTCAACCGGCTTGACGACCTTATCGCCATATGCGATGGTCTGCATAGGATACCAGTCGTCACTGGCTCCGGCGTCGAAATACACTTCGTAAGTGTTTACCGTCCATTTGGCGGTGATTACCGCATCATCATAGACGGGTTGTGTGAAATCGTATGGGACTCCATCCTTGTACCAGCCTTTGAAACGGTAGCCGGTCTTGGACGGATAGTCGTCGGGTGGTGTGATAGTTTCCCCATCCTCGACGGTTTGGGATTCGACAGTGGTTCCTCCATCAGTGTCGAAGACTACCGTATGGCCGTTCTTCGCATGGAACTTGTAGGAGACGGACACTTCCCCGTCACTGCTGGTCAGCGTGTAGGACAGTCCATTGTTCTTGGTGAGGTTCCACCCGTTCGGAATATGGCCGATGGTCACGTTCTTGGTTCCCATCGGTACGGTGAATTCACCACCGGAGACCGGGTCGAAGCCGTTGAGGTAGTCTCCGTTGGGGAGTTTTGCGGTGACGTTCTTCAATTCGGAGGAGGAATACTTGTGCTTCGCATGTTTGAACGTGTAGACGACTTTGATTTTCCCGTCGGGACTGGTCACTGTGTAGGTCATGTCATTGTCGGACGATTCGGTATCCCAACCGTCGGGCACGCCGGTAATCCACACGGTAGCATGCTCGCCAATGGTGTAGGTGCCGGACTCCATCGGCTTGAAGTCCTGAACCACGCCGTCGTCGGTAGAGGCTGACACTTTGGCAAGCTCGTCCACCGAATAGGTTTTCACATGCTTGTTGAAACGGTAGGATACCGAAAGGTCTCCACTGGTCAACGTATACACCTTGTATCCGTCACCGTCGGTTGTGGTCTGAGTCCACCCGGACGGCACGTTGACGATGGCGATTCCTTGACCGTCTTCGTATTCGTAGATACCGGACTGTTTCGGGTTGAATCCGGAAACATAGTTGCCGCCGACGATGGCTTTCACATTCGATAATTCGTCCAGACTTGCCTGACGTTTGGCGATGTTGAACACGTAGGTGACAGAGACGGAATTGTTCGGACTGGATACCACGTAGGTGATGGTGTTGCCGTCAACACTGCGTTGAGTGTTCCAATCGTCGGGTACGTTGGCGATTTCGACGTTCTTGGTGGTTTCAGGGAAACTCCAAGCGCCTCCCCTGTAGTCAAATCCGTCCACCAGTTCCCCGTCAGCGAATGCTCGGACGTATTGGAGCTGGTCGATGTAATAGTAGCCTTCGTAATCCGAAGTCGGATGGAAGATGTAGGTGAACGTATCCCCACAGGGGCCGGTCAGCGTGTATACCCGGTTCAGTTTCCCGGTGGAAGGATTGTTGTAGTCAACTTTCCAACCGTCGGGCACGCCTTCCAAACGCACGTCGGTGTTCATTGGAATAGCGATGGTGTCGGTGTTGGCGAGCGTGTAGTCGAATCCTTTCACCGCACTGCCATCAACAGTCAGATACGCTTTCAGATTCCTCAACGAGTTGATGCTGTCGTGGGGTCGGGTGTCGTCATACATGAACGTGTATTGGACGCTTGGCGTGTCCGAATCCTCTGGATGGGCGGTGTACGTGTAATGGTCGTCTTCGGAATCACCGTCGAGCACCCAGCCGTATGGCACGTTCTCATAGCCTTTCATATCCCCGGCGGTCACATCGTGGATAGTGAATCCTTGGGTAATGTCACCGTCCACAGCCTGACCGTTCAGAGTGATTGTCATGCCATGAAGCTCCTCGACGGTATGAACCGCGTCATCGGCCCCGTCGAACCAGTAATGATAGGTGGTGGAACCGTTGGACAGGATATACATGATGGAATCCCTGTTGGTGATTCCATTGACCCTGCTGCTCCATTGCACCGTCCAATCGTCGGGCACACCGGACAGTTCCACAGTCTGTCCCGTCGCGTCATATACATCTCCGTTTCCGGAGGGGTCGAAGCTCGCTAGCCGTGTACCGTCCAGATAGGCTGTGACACCTTCCGGATAGTCGCTTACGGTACTATTGGCGGACGCGGCATAAGCCTCCGATACGGGTGTCAGCACGACACTCGCGGCCCCCAATAGCGGCATGAGCGTCATCGAACCCGCCACAAGCAGGGCGATAGGTTTACGCATGTCTCCTCTTTCCGTTTTTTCTTTCTATGTTAAAGACCTTCAAAGAAAAGTTTGGGGAGGCGGGGAGTCATGCTCTCCCACCTCCCCAAACTAGGCGGTGTAAGGGAGGAACCCTATCGGCCCCTCCCCTACCGGTTCAGTCCGTCACTTCGTGGAGCCGGACAGATGAGCGCCGTTCGAGAGGGAAGCGATACGACGCTTGCCTTCGGAAACGACCGCCAATCCCAGTCCAAGCACTGCAAGCATTCCGATGAGCGGAATGATGAAGCCGCTTGCGATACCGGTCTTGGCGAGTTCGCCCACGATTACGGTTTCGCCCGGAACGCGGGCCTCACCGTAGTGGACGAGCCGCTTGGTGGACTTCTCCACCAGCTTCTCACGCCAGTAGTAGGTTCCGGCGTCGGACGGGGTGACTTCCGGCGAATCGACCGTGGTCGCGTTCTGCGGGACGTTCACGGCGTCGGTGGTGGCGACCTTCTTGTCGTCCTTCACATCGTTGCCGTTCTGCTTCCACAGCTCGAACACCAGCTCGTAGTCGTCGTTAGGAATCTTGCCTTCGATGAGGGCGGTATCCTTGACCGGCTTGGTGGCGGTGCCGTTGGTCTGGGCCTTGGTCGTGACCTTCACCACGTCGGTGGTTTCACCCGGCGTGCGCGGCTTCTCGGTGTGAACCGGAGTGTCGCACGGATGGTCTTCGTCGGTGTTGCCGGTCGGCGGGACGCACGGCGGAATGTCGGTGTCCTCGACCGGATTGTAGATGCTTTCACGCCAGTAGTAGGTTCCGGTCTCCTTGACCTCGTAGGTCGGGGAGTCGGCTTCCTTCTGACCGGCCTTGAGCATCACCTTGTCGCTGGTGAACACCTTCTCGTCCTTGCTGGAGTCGTCGCCATCGGACTGCTTCCACAGGGTGAAGATGATGTAGGAGCCGTCAACGACGTTGCCTTCAATCTTCGCCTTGTCTTGAAGCTTGGTGCCGGATTCTTCCAGACGGTGGGTGGTGGTGGTCACGTTGACCACGTTGACGGTCTCGTTGCTTACGCGAGGCTTTCCGGTGATGGTCGGGGTCTTCTCGACTTCCACCTTCTTGTCGTGGTCGGCCGAAGTGGTGTGCTTGGTCGGCACGTATACGTGCTCACGCCAGTAGTACACGCCAACCTTGTCAACGGTCACATCCTCCAAGTCCGCGAACGCCTGACCTTCGGAGAGCGTGGTGCGCTTCGTGGTCAGAACCTCCTCATCCTTGCTGGAATCGTCGCCGTCCACCTGACGGTAGAGGGTGGCGTCCGCCTGAGAGCCTTCCGGCACGCGTCCTTGAAGGAGCACGGTGTCGTGGAACTTCTCTCCGACGTGTCCCAGCGGTTTGGTCTTGGTGGTCGCGTCGATAATCTGGACGGTCTCATCGGCCACATGGGCGCGGTCGGTGAAGAAGTCCTCGGACTCCAGATGGCTGGTGTCCTTATCGTTCTGCGGCTTGTTCGGCTGTCCGTCACCGGCGAGGTTCTTCGTCGGACTGGTCAGACTGAACACCCAGTAGTATTCGCCAACCTTGGTCGGAGTGTACTCGGGGCTTTCCACTGTCACCTTGCCGTTCTTCAACGCTTCGGCGGCTTCCTCGGCGGTGATGAGGTGAGCGCCGTCGGACGGGGTCTGATAGCTTGCGACGAGCATGCTGTCGGAGGCTTCGCCGTTATCGGATTGAGGTTCGGCATCGGCGTCAGTATCGTTGGAGCCTTCGCTCTCGCCCTGCTGTTGCTCGGTCTTGTCAATCAGATAATCGTCGTCGTCGGCGGTGTTGGTCTTGTACAGGTTCCAAGAGACCAGAGTGCCTTCAGCCGGATGTCCTGTGATGGTCACGGTGTCCTTGGTGGGCTTGTTGACCTGCTGCGCCACCTGAGCTTCGGAGGAAGCCTTTACGATGCGGAACGATTCACGCGGGTCACGCTGGGTTCCCAGCTTGACGACCTTGTGGTTCGTGCTCGGGTCGCTGATTTCGATGACCCAGTAGTAGTCGCCCACCTCGTTCATCTTGTGTTCGGGGCCGTAGGCTTCGGTCTGTCCGCTGGTCAGATGCACGTAGTCGCCGGTGAAAATCTTCTTATCGGTCTTCACGTCGCCGTCTCCCTGCTTGTACAGGAACCAGCGTGCGTCCAATCCTTCGGTCAAATCGTCGCGGATGTCACCGGACTGCTTCCACTTCACGTTGGTCAGGTCGGCATGGTCTTTGACCACGGTTCCCACGTAACGTTCGGTGGCGATATCGGTCTGCGCTTCGATGGAGCGGAAGGACTCGTTCTTGACCTTGTCCTTGCCGGTGTGCAACGGAGTGTTCTGGTCATCCTTCGGCAGGTTCAGAACCTCAACCCAGTAGTAGTCGATTGCGTCCGGAACCTTGAGGCTCGGGCTGGTCAACTGCTGGTCGATGCTGGACTTGTTGAAGCCCAGTTCCTTGAGGGTGGCGGACTTGGTGGAGGCGACCTTCTTGCCGGTTGCGTAATCATGCATCTCGAAGGTGAGCGTCGCGTTCTCAGGCAGGTGGCCTTCGAGTCGTGCGACATCCTGAACGGTACCGTTCTTGGAAGCCCACTTGTAGGTGCTGGTGGTTACACGGACTGCGTGGAAGGATTCGTCTTTGATGCGCTTGTCGGAGACTGCCGGGTTGATGTTGTCAGGCTGGAAGGCGGTACCGTCCGGCTTGGTGAACACCCACTGCCAGTAGTAGTCGGCGGGGTCGGTCAGATGTACGGAAGCGGAGTCGAGGGTCTTCTGGGCTTCGGTCAGGGCAACCGGGTCAAGGGTCTTGACGACGGTATCCTTGTCCGCAGTCTG
Source organism: Bifidobacterium sp. MSK.17.10 (assembly GCF_019129655.1). Taxonomy (NCBI): domain Bacteria; kingdom Bacillati; phylum Actinomycetota; class Actinomycetes; order Bifidobacteriales; family Bifidobacteriaceae; genus Bifidobacterium; species Bifidobacterium sp. MSK.17.10. The sequence continues at coordinate 26,739 of NZ_JAHOJD010000005.1, forward strand.
ATTCTCGGCTTGCTTGTACAGCTTGAACGCGACCTTGTAGTCCTTGAGCATATAACCGGTGATGGTGAGCTTATCGTTCACATCGTTGCCGTTGGTGACATCGACGTAATGCTCGCCTTCGCTGGTGTGGATGTTCGGGGTTCCGGTCACGTTCGTGGTCAGCTTCACGACCTCGAACTTCTCGGATGCGATGTTCTTGCCGTCGAACAGGAGCCAACGGTCGGCGTAGCCGTCTCCATTGCCCTTCTGCTTGGCGGTGGCATTCTGCCAGTAGTCACCGGCTTGGGAGTCATCGGCCTGAGTGGTCGCCTTGGCGGCGGTCATCCACTCCTTGGTGATGACACCGAATGCGGAGTTCATGCTGGTGTCTCCACCAGTGCCCACGCCGTTGCCATCCTTGTGAGGCATTTCCGGAGTGTAAATCTTCACACGCCAGATGTAGGAGCCGACACCCGGATTCTTCACGCTCTTGGAGCGGAAGGTGACACCATTGAGGTGGGCGCCGATGGCCTTGGACGGAATATCCACGCGACCGGTAGTGGCGACCTTTTCGGAGGCAATGCCATTATGGTCGGAATCATCCTGCTTGGTGGCCGCGTCCTTACGAACGTTGCCATCCTTGCTCGTGCGCCACAATTCGGCCTCGTACTGGGAGCCAGCCGGAATGTTGCCCTTCAACGTGATTTCGTCGGACACGTTCATGCTGTCGAGCCACAACGGTTCGGTGCTCTTGGTGTCCATGTGAATCACGTCGAACTCTTCGGATTCGTCGTCGCCGCCATACCAGACAACATCACGATTGTTGTCGGCAGGGTCGGTTCCAGCGCCCGGAGTGGTGGACGGGACGGTAATCTTCACACGGTAGTAGTACTTGTTCGCAGACCAGTCGGACGGAATCGGGAACGTGGAGGATTTGACGTTCTGGTAGTTGTCCAGACCATCGGTACCCACATACGGATGGTTCTTGTCCGGGTCTTCGCTCTTGGCGAGTTCACGAACCTTCGGGAGGTCTTCGGCATTGTACTGCTTGACCATCTTGCCAGCGTTCGCGCCGTCCTTGGCCCAGATTTCAAACTGGACTTTGGCACCGTTCGGTGTTTGAGCGGTCTTGCCGGTGGTGTAGGTGTCTCCGTCGATGGATTCGCCGTCGAACTGCTCATACGAGGTCTGGTGGAGCACGTCGTAGATTTGCGTGGTCTTGTCCTCGTAATTGCCGTTCGCGTCGCTCAGCCACTTCTTGGACACGGTGGTGGAGAACTTCTGCACCGGGGTGCGTTCGTAGCTCTTGTAACCGGTCTTGTGGTCGGAACCCTTTTCACCGTAGATATGCTGGTCGAGCACGCCGCCCTGCGGGGTCTTCAACGTGGCCTTCCAGTAAATCATGCCAGCCTTGGTGGTCTTGAAGCTCGGGTCAGTGACCTTGAAAGTCAGCTTGCCCGGACGGTTGCCTTCCTGACCGGCCTTGATTGCGGTGAACTTGTTGGTGTCGATGGTGACGGTCTTCTCGGCAATCTTGAACAAGCCTTGGTCGCCGTCATCCTCTTCGGCCTGACGATACATTTCCACGGTGACGGTGGAGCCTTGCGGAATACGACCGATGACGCCGGTCGGATTGCTGTTGCCTTCACCTTCGTGAACCTGACCATCAGCGGACTCGGCCTCACTGGTCTCATCGTAAACGGTGATTTCATCGTACAGTTGCTCGCCGGTCGCACCCATCTTCTGCGCGTTGGACGTGACGATACCACCCGGATTCACCTGAACGGTTTCGGACGGCAGACCCAAATCGTGGGAAGCCAACTGCTTGCCTTGCGGAGACCACAGAGTCGCAACCCAGTACACGGAACCGGAGTTATCGGTGTGGGTGGTAGGGCTGGTGACGGTGAACTTCTTGGACGCGGAGGCTTCCGCATCGGAGTCCTTGATGTTCACGCGCACGTTGTCCAACAGCTTAGGAGCATTGGCATCCGGGTCGCCGGATACCGCGTCGTAAGCGGTGAACGTGACGTAGGAACCTTTGAGCACCTTACCGGAGATGGTCGCCTTATCAGCGAACTCCTCGCTCGGCTTGACCTTGCCCTTGGTCACTTGGGTGGTGATGGTCGGAGGACGAACCGTGACGGTTTCTTCCGGAAGTCCAAGGTCGTGGGTGGCAAGCTGGCGTCCCTGCTTGTCGTACAGGGTTGCCTTCCAATACACGTTTCCACCGTTCATGGTGTTGACGGTCTTGGACTTGACGGTCACGGTCTTGTCCTGAGCGGAGTCCTTCGCCTGAGCGACGGTGATGTTGACCTTCTGGTCTTTCAGCAGAAGGCTGGCGTTGGTATCGGGCTTCTCACCGACCGCATCGTAGGCGCGGAACACCACGAAGTCACCCGCGTGGACAACACCCTTGATTTCAGCGGAATCGTAGAAGTCCTCTCCGACACCGACGCTCGTGGAGGACACGTGCGTGGTGATGGTCGGATACTTGACCTGAACGGTTTCACCGCCAACACCCAAATCATGGGTGGCGAGCACAGTGCCGTTGGCACGGTGCAGGGTGGCCTTCCAATACACGTTTCCGCCTTCGGTGGCGTGGGTCTTCGGGCTGGTGACGTTGATGGCCTGTCCGTTCTGGCTTGCGGTGACATCCTTGACCGGAATGTTCACACGCTCGGAGTCGAGCAGTTTCGCACCTTGGGCGTTCGGAGCGCCGTCAACCGGAGCGTAGGCGTCGAAGGTGACATAATCGCCGGACTCGACCTCGCCGTTGATGGTGGCGGTATCGGTGAACTCCTCGTTGATGGAAACCTGTTCCTTGCTGACCTTGGTGGTGATGGACGGGTTCTTGATAAGAACGCTTTCGCCGGTGGCACCCAGCTCGTGGGTGGCGAGTTCCATTCCGCCCTTGTTGTAGAGCGTCGCCTTCCAGTAGACGATACCGGCCTTGGTGGCGGTCACGTCCGGGGAATCAACAGTGAAGCTCTTACCGGCGCCGGAAGATGCAATCTTGTCGGCTGGAATGTCCACACGCTTGTTGTCAAGCAGTTTCGCGGCATTCGTATCCGGCTTGCCGGAAACCGCGTCATAGGCGGTGAATGTCAGATACGCGCCAGCATCAATCTTGTTGTTGATGACGGCGGTGTCGTGGAACGGACGACCGACATAGGTCTGCTGTGCGCTGGTCTTGGTGGTGAGGGACGGGCCTACCACTTCGATGGTCTCGTTCTCCAAGCCGATGGCGTGACCCGCGAGAGCCTTTCCTTTAACATTGTAGAGTTTCGCAACCCAGTAGACCTTACCAATCTTGTTGGTGCTGATTTCCGGGGACTTAACCTCGAACTGGGTGGTGTCGGAATGGTCTGCTTGGTCGTTGGTGACGTTCACGCGAGTGTTGTCCAACAGCTTGTTGGTGGACACGTCCGGCTCGCCGGACACGGCGTCATACGCGGTGAAGGTGACATAGGAGCCACGCGGAACCAGACCGGAGATGGTCGCGGTATCGTAGAACTTCTCACCTTGGGTGACGGTGGTCTTGTTCACGTTGGTGGTCAATGTGACGGGTTGCGCGTCCTGAGTGACAAAGGAACGTTCCCACGGATTGTTGTACGCGCTCTTGAATCCTTCCGCACGGTCGGAGCCGGGGAAGTCGTAGATGAACACGTAGTAGCCGCAATGGGCCTTATCCGTGACCTTGATGTTCACATCGGTGGCAACGGTCTTGGCGTCGCTACCATCGCTCGGATAGAGAACGATTTTACCGCCGCCGACCTTGTACTTGCCGTTCATGGCCGGAACCTCCCATTCGCCAACCAGCTTGTGGTTGGCATCCTGAGTAGGCTCCTCTTCGGTGGTCGGAACGTACTTCTCATCCTCATCCTTGTTGCCGGTTCCGGAGCCAGCCCACCAGACACGAATCTTGGCCTTCGCATCAGCACCGAAACCATAGTTCGTATTACCGGTGAACTTACCGTAATCGGACGGCAGACGGCTGATGTTGATTTCATCAAGGATGTCCTTGTTCATACCGGACTCCTGCTCCAACACGGTGGAGTCGTGGTTCGGCGGCAGAACACTCACGGACGTTTCCTGAGCCTTGCCGAACTCATCGATGTAATCGCCTTTGATGTAATCCTGCTGGGACTGGTCTGCCTTGACTTCAACCCAAACCCATGTTCCGAACAGTCCGGCATCCTCATCGGACACCTGATAATCGTCCAAACCGTTCACACTGTCATAGTCGATGCCACCGGTAGCGGCCTTCGCCTTGACGGTGTTAGTCTGACCGCTCTTGGTGAAGCTGGTGGTCGCGGCGGCAACCTGACGGATGCCATCGGTTTCACGCAGACGCTTCAAATAGTTGGTCGGACTCTCACCATTGTTCTTCTTGATGACTTGAAGAATATACTTGGAGTCACCGACGAAATAGTAGCCCTTGAATTTGACGGGCACGTTGTCCGCCCACTCGTCGTCGGAGGAAGCGACACCGGAGGTCACACGGTCTTCGACCGGGGAGCCACGGGTCAACTGTTTCTTACTGACTCTGGTACTGACGGTCGGCTGAAAATCACGCGACACAGAGAACTGAACATCAGCAGTCTGATTCTCAGGGTCGGAAGGCCGCATCATATCCTGACCGGGGGAATTTAGAACGGCGGCAGTAGGAACACTAATCGAAACACGGTATGTTACTTTTCCGTTGCCGGTTGCCGTCCACGGAATATGCATTGCCTGACCGGTGGTCATACCACTGATTGTATTGGTTCCGGTCTGGTCGAATTTCGCCGGACCGTTCAACGTCGCAGTGTACTGAATACCAGCAATGTACTGTCCGCTAGAGTTCTTAACGCCGGGGTCAACAGTTCCGGTACGCTTGCCAGAGGTATAGGCATAGGCGGCATTAAGGTTAGCGGGAAGAGTGTTATATGCATCATTCCAAAGATTCGCCGCATTGGAAGCGACGGCATTGATATCCGCACCTTCCAAACCAGCCGCTACCAGCTGACGGAAATGGCTACTGCCTTGGTCAAGATGCTCATGAATCGCATAAGCAACCGAAGCCTGAGTGAAATCACTGCTATCACCCTTATGCTTCTCAACCAGCCACGCACCAACCTTATGGTTCACATCCGTAGCCTTATTCCAAGTACCGGCATTGGTAACAGGTTCACCGGCCTCAACGCAATACACCGGATTACCGTTCTCATAACGTTGCGGACCAAGAGAACTACCGTGAGTACCAACCCACCAACTCCCGGAACGCGTCGCATTGAACCAGTAGCCGGGGCCGTTAGGCGTGGCGGCAAGCGCACTACCGGTCGTTATCGCTCCAGAAGCCAAGGTAGCCGTCGCCGCAACCAGTGCGACAGCGGCCTTCCCCACCCGTTTAAGAATGGAGTCCTTGACTTTCCGGAGAGTCTTACTCAATGGATTAACCATAGATACTCCTCTAGAGGTTTGTCATCATCATCTTTTATATATATCAGACTTGTCACAGTCAACCTTTTGAAAAAAGGAATTTTCTTACAATGAAAAGACGCTTTTGAAGCTGTTCTTGAATTTGTGGACAGTCCCACTATCATTGGACTGTAACCTATCGGAAGGAGACGCCGTTGTCGAGGACATTCAAGGACAAGCCGTATTCCGTCATCGAGGAGAACGCACGCTCATGCGGTTTCTCCCACACCCGCACTTTCGGCTGGGGATATTCCTTCGAGGAAATCGACTTGAAAGGCTACGCGTATTCGAGAAAAAGGAATCCGCATGTTCCCGCACGCCGATGGTGCGATTGGCGTTGGATTGAGGACGACTGGCACACGGATTACGGGAGTGAGACGGAGATTCGAGACGCGCTGCGTGCCGCCGTAGTCACATACAACGGTGGCGGAATGGATGAGGATTGGGACGAGCCTGTCGTCTATCAGCGTCGTAGGCGTTGGTATTGCTGAATTTTCATATTTTTCCTGCATTCGCTGCCTTGCTTAAATATTGCAACACACCCAACCTTGTGCTATAGTGGGTTTGTCCACATCAAAGAGTAGGGTTCGCCTACCCCACATGGGAAAATGAGATTGGAAGACTGCCGTTTACTACTTCCTTCTACTAAACCGAGCACAGAAAAAAATAAAGGAGCAACCGACACAATGGAAAAGAGCGAAGACCTTGAGGAGACCCAGACCATCTCCCCACTTGACTTGAATGAGGAAAACGAGAACAAGAAGAAAAAGCCAAGCAAAAAGACAGTCATCATTGCCAGCACCATCGCAGCAATCGTAGTCCTCGCTGGTGTTGGTGGCTACGCGTATGCGTCGAACAGTGCGTATGGTTCCTACGAGTCTCGGGTTGAGTTGGCCAAGGAGTCTGATTCGAAGCTTGTGAAGAAGATTGCGGAAGCGCAATCCCTTGTCAAGGCCACGAAGGAGTCGGACGTGCTCGACAAGGCCGTGTTGGACTCGTTGAGCAAGAGCGTCAAGACCAGTGAAACCCGGAAGGGCATTCCGGATATCGGAAACGTCGGCAGGTGGAATCTGTGGAGCGTATCCAAGGCCAACGCCAGCGTCTCCAATGATATGACCGAAGCCAACGATTCCATCAACGCCATCGGCAAGGCCATGGGCAAGGTGGAGGCGTCCAAGACCGCCAAGCAGGTCAAGGATGCGAAGGACACGCTCAACAAGGCCATCAGTGATGCGGAAACCCTGTACAAGGATTCCGAAGGCAAGGTGCAGGACAACAAGACCCGTGAAAGCTTGAAAACCGCCATCGACACGGCAAAGAAAACCGTTGACGACAAGAAGTCTGACGTGAAAACCCTGAACGCGCAGAAAGACGCCGTGTCTAAGGCTGTCAAAAGCGTAAACGACTCCAAGACGGCGAAGGAACAAGCCGACGCGGAAGCCGAAGCCGAGGAAGCCGCACGCCAAGCCGCACAACAGCAGTCGCAAGTCCAGACTCAAACCTACTCGAACACGAACTACAGTCGTGCGAACAGTGGCACCAGCACCTACAGTGCTCCGACGCAACATGCCCAGACCCAACAGTCTGCGCCACAGCAAAGCCAGAACCAGAATAATAGTTCCTCTAATTCTGGATACACCAAGTTCTGCGCGACAGGCGATTCTCAGGGCAACAGCACATATTACACCCCCTGCAACTAGAAGTTAAGGATACAGGTCTAACTGAATTCACGAACATTATTTACGGTATTTTCTGAGACGATGGCGAGCACTTCATGCTCACCATCGTCCGCGTAAGCCGCAAGTATTTTCTCAGGTTCTAGCACTGTCTTCCAGATAGTGCCCTGCCTACCGAATCTGCCCGCGAACTTTTCCGCGACTTCAAGACTGCTCGTCCAGCTTAACCCCATGTGTACGCTTTTATCGATTTCACCACGATATACGGTAATTGGTTTCTTAATGACCATTTCCAAGGGTTCCTCACCATCAGTGCAAGGGGTTGTCTGCTTCAACAGTTCGACAAGGTTTTCGTCAAACTGTTGGCTGGGGTATTCTTCATTCTTGCGAACAGTCAACACGATTCGGCGTTGGAACTGCCTATCTCCCAGTTCTTCCCAAGGCATGAGACTGTAAACCAACTCAGCCAACGCAGTAGGTGCGAGAGCCGTAGCGTGTTCTATCTGCTGTTTCGCTTCGTTGATTTCCCCTTGTTGAATCAGTGAAGCGATGGAAGGCGTATTCTCCAAACGTTCGACCTGTTGCCCTATCAGATTGACGAACATACCGTCACTATCATCCTCCGAAAGCGAAGCGAAAACCAGTGGTTGCGCGCTGACCGTTTCGCCGGTATCAACGTTAAGCAATACGAGTCCGTCCATTCCCGTGGACAAGTATAGGTAGGGTCGAACTTGAGGATGGTCATTGAGAATCTGTTGAATGTTCTCCCACGTGAGGGGCATACTGAATCTGCTACGGAGGTTGTTGACGGTGTTCCAGTCGCTTTCAATGGCCGTGTCAGCCTTGACCAGTCCATGTTCTGCAAGCGTATGAGTGAGGTTTTGTGACGACATTGGTCTTCTCCTTTTTTGTGTGAACGATTCCAGTATATATGTGTTGGAGACGAAGAGAGGGAGAGCGTGTCGTGCGCTCTCCCTCTCGAATGTTTTAATCGAAAAAGTCAGTGCTTCAATTGGCGTTTGAACGTGTTAAGCCAATCCAATGGAATGTTCTGTACCGAGTCCAAGCCGACAGCGTTCACGCGTCGAACCAGCTCCTCCGGCGTCACGCAAGGAATATTCCCCGGCCACGTGACACCATTCACATCCGGCACACCCTTATCGGAGGTTGGCACCATGCAGACAAGCCATTCCACTTCAACCGGCTTGCCGTGGAACATGAAATCCCACATGTCCTTCTGCCAGTTCATGTTCGCGGAAAGTTTCAAATCCGGACGACCATCCACACCGGTTTCGAACGCACGCTGACTGACGCTAATTCTCAACAGTTGGTCTGAGGTGAGGTTACGGTAGGCAGTGTCCGCATTGCCTTTATAGTTCTTCGCATCCACGAACCACAAGCACGTTTTGCCTTGCTTGTCCTGTCCGGCAATCACGCAGTCGATATCCGCGTCAGTGAACTGGTGTTGCTCGTTCAGACCGTGCAACGACCAGAAGGACACCACGTTGGGACAGTTGCCGGTAATCATGTTGGCGAGGATTTGTTCACCTTTCTGGCCGGATTGAATCTCATTGGTGGTGAAGTTCGACTGTGATAAGCCGCCGCCCGGATTGCCGTAGAGGCGATATTGGCTTCTGGCCTGTTGGATGTTGGCTGGGTTCATGGTGTTCCATAAGGGGTCTGGTTGACCACCGCAGTCCTCGTTCACTAGCTTGTAACCGTGATAATTTGGTTGGCCGGGTTCGGCTTTGAGCAGATTGAAGACTACGCCTATCTGGTCGATGGTCTGATTGAGAGCCTGTTCAACTTCCTTCGCCTCATTCTGCTGACTCTGGCTCCTGTACTCCTCGCCTTCTTTTTCGGATACCGGCTGATAAAGACCATATGCGGCACACATGCAAAAAACACCAATGAGTATACGAGGAATGGCGATAAACGCGTTGATTAGGGGAACTTGCGAATGCGGATACCCGTACACGTATTTTCCGGTGAGTGACATGAACATGTCACTCAAACCACCGAGACCATTCTTCAATCCGTAAAAGAATGCGATACCACACACAGCACCTAATACGTTGACCATGGCGGTGGACTTTTTTGAGGTTTTAAACTGAGTGGAGAACAGGAACCATCCTCCCACGCCGCATACGAGTAGTAGCAACCATTGCAGGATGGATGATGGGACGAGTATTAATAGTAGGTATTTCAAAATTAGGTTTCCTTTCGGAGTGTGTTTCTTTTTAGCTAAAACATACTCCGAAAGGGTGCAAAAACCTATTTGTGGATTCGTTGGATGTTTAATATCCAATACTGTTTGTGCGGTTCGGCTCCCCATTCGGTACGTCCCTCTCCTTTAGAGAGCGTGCAGATGGCGGTGAAGCTCGGACTTGTATGGGAGTATCCGTTGCGGAATAGTATTGGCCGCTCGTCCAATCCTGTTGGATTATTCGACTCGTCCATGTCGAACAGTCGGCGGAAACGGGAATCGTAGTAGGGTTTGACTTCTCGGTATTCTTCCGTCTTCTCACCGGAAAGAATCATATCGTACCATTTTCTTGTGATGGGGAGAGTCAACATTCTCCGGGTTCCTTCCTCTTATCGGCCACCTTTACGTCCGTTGCATTTCGAGCAGAGAACTTGCAGATTAGATTCGACTGTCTTGCCACCTTTGATGACGGGGATGATGTGGTCGATGTGCAGTCCGACACCGTCTGGCATGTATTTGCCGCAGTTTTGGCAAGTGTAGTTGTCTCGTTCAGCTATCTTTTTTCGCAGTTTCGGCGTCATTAGCCGTCGTTGCTGTTTGCAATTCCAATCTTTCAAAGTGGCCTCGAAATTGGTTTTCTCTAACTGACGGCAACGGTCGAGCAACCATTCCAAGCTCACCTGAATCTGCTGGTCAACGAATGTCACTGTATAAGGTGTGCGAATATAATTCGCTTGATTATAACGAGTTCTATTTCTGCACGTAGAAAATGTATACGCATGGTCTTCATCTAAAATAGACTCGTATTGTTCCCGTCTTTTTTGCCGAAGCCATTTAAAATGTATACTCTCAATTTCTGCTTTCGTCTGTTTTTCCCAAGTGTCTAATTGTCGGGCGTAATCATCCAAAAGGGAACGGTTGCGTTCATCTAAAAGGAACGTATCAATTAAGTTGATAAGGTCAACGTTCCTTTTACCGGAAACATCAAATGAGTATCGAAAATAGGGGAAACGATATGGATTAGACAGCTTGACGGCCCAAGCCGACAACAGTGTGATTATTACGCCTATGACGATTATCCCAAAAATCAAATAGAAAAACGATGACAACATCCGCTTTTAGTTTCTTCCTTGAATCGACTCACATATGTACATGTTTATGAGTTCCCGTCCTCGCATTTTTTCAATCCACTTTGTAGGAATGGAGTCGAACCCGTAGACGGCTCCGGCTAACGCTCCCGCGACACTGGCTGTGGTGTCCGTGTCCTCTCCGAGGTTTACTGCGGTGAGTACGCAATCCTGATAATTGTCGGTGTTGGTTAGGCACCAGAGTGCCGCGTTCAATGTGTGGAGTACGAATCCGTCCGATTCTACTTTCGTTCTGGGAATGGTCGGGTCGAACGGGAATCCTGAATCCGTTATCGCCTTATGTGAAGGAACGCAGTTTAACAGTCCTTCGAGGATTCGCACGTATTGTACGCACGCCGTCATACTGATTTCATGAGCGTGGGTGATGGCGCTGACCTGTTTGATTTCCACGTCTGGCAAATTGTAGAAGGCGCATGGTGCGACCCGCATTAGCGAACCATTGCCGTTATCGTTCAAACCATCGCAACCATGCCTTGACCTGATGGCTGTGGCTACTGTGATACCGGAATCATACGTGTTCCCGTCCGGCGTGTACATTCCGTGTTCCAACCACATTCGGTAACGCATGAGCATGTCGGCAGTGTTGACTTCACCATGGCATTCGGTAAGCGAGTCCAAGGTTGCTAGACTCAACGCGGTGTCATCGCTCCATGTTCCTGCTGGCTGGTTATGCTCGCCATGACCAATCATTCCAGTGCAGTTGAATGTGTCTCTCTGTTGAAACTCGTATGGGACTCCCAACGCGTCACCGATGGCGAGACCGTACATGACGGATTTCAGTTTTTCAACTTCGACCAATGTACCGGTATGAGTTGACTCCGACTTGTTTTCATGTCTTGCATGCAGATGGAACAACTTCGTCAATCCTTTCCACTTCCGGACTTATCTATTTTCGGCTCCCTTAACAAGTCCCCCTCCTCGAAAGCGGACTGCGCCTGTTCACGGGTAGGAAACGAGTTAACGGTTCTGGCTCCACATCTTGGACAGCCGACCCTCCACCAGCAACACCATGACTCCTTGCTATGATTCTTCGGATTAACGGCCTTGCGGAACTCTCCCCGACTACCGCACTTGGGACACATAAGCGTCAAATCGAAAGCGTCCGGATTGAATTTGGCGATTCGTAACGCCCTACGGTTCGCCAACTCGTCCACGGCAATCGGATTGAAACCTAATTGTTTTATCTGCTCCGGTGAATAATCGTTCATCAATGATGAAACGGCAGACGCCAATCCCTGTTTGGTGTACGTCCATTCGGAACCGTCGCTCACACTGACGAACGGGTGTGGTCTAATCCACTCTCCCAACAGGAAAGCCCTCAACGCTTCCTCCCGCGAGTCACGGGGAAAAATCAGTCGGGCTGGACAACGCCTATACGAACAGTGGGCATAGTAGGGACGGAAGAATGGGCTTCCCTTGCCAACGGTCTCATCTTCCGCGCCGATACGGCAGACGGAACCGTTCAAAAACGCGGTGAGCGCTCCACCGTCAACAATCCCATAACCTTTATGGCAGAGCGGGCATGGATATTTTTCCTTGAGGATTTTTTCATGCTCCCGCTTCAAAGCACGTTCGGCTTCCTGAATGGCTTCACGTTCCGCGTTCTCTTGCAGTATAGGTGGGGCTATCTTGTCGATGGTGCTCTTGGGAAGTCGGGTTCGCTCCTGCACTTTTTGCGGTGGCATCCCCAGTCGGAGAAGTTCTTTAGCGTTTTCAACAGCCTCACGCCACGGGTCTTGATACGCCATTCTGATTTCCTTTGTCCATTTGGGGACAAGATTCTCTTTCTCTAGTCAAACGGGATTCGAACGCTTTCCTAGACAGTCGAATATCCTGCTCCAACCATTGGCGGGCTTTCTCCCGCTCTTCCAAAGTTGGTCTACCGTTCAACGTTTTCAGCTTCCTTCTTCGACTCAAACGATTGCAGTTTGACCGGTTTGCCGTCCTCATCGAACAATGCGATACTAACCAAAGGCCAAGTACGCTCTTCCTTCAAATCGTATGATTCTTCCCAAACAAACAATGTAGCCTGAGCGTAGTGAGTGCCGTCAACATGAAGAAGAAGTTTCTTATATCCAGTCTTGTCGAAAAGCGATGTGTCACTGTCTCCAGCCACATGAACGTCGAAAGTAGACTCCAATACTTGGACTGGATTATCCGGCTTCGGTCGAAAAACCTTTTTCCGCCTATCGGACGTGCCTAACAGTTGCACCCAACCAAAAGCGAAACCCAGTAGAAAAACGGCTACGGGAGTATATTCCGGAAGTTTGATTGGAATATTTCGGGTAGACCACATTTCCAAACAGGCGACCATGAGGCCAATGAAAGCACATGCCATGATATTGAACGCCCAACGGTCTGTATTGCCTTTGTAGTCTTGCCGGGCCTTGCTCCACTTGGATAATGGAACCAGATAGCCGGATTTGCGGAGTATGCCAGCCGTAGTGTCCGTGTCCAATGGTTGCAACATTCTCAGGTTAAGTTCTTCGCCATGCTCTAACACTTTTTAAATCCTTCCTATTTGATTGGGAAACGTTTTCCATCCTGTGTGTACAGGCCGAGTTTGTTTTCGCTTGCGTGCAGTGTGACTTTGGTCTTCTTGTCGCCACGGTAGACGACGCATTTCAAATCTTCGGTAGGAAGTTTGTCTTTGTTAGGAAAATCGCAGTCGATGTCGTCCAAGTTCCAAACTTTGGAAATCTGCTCGCGAATAGTGGGAGGTGCCGTCGAACGCTGTTTGTAATAGTTGTCGATAAGGTCGCTGACACACATTACGAGTAATACGCCTATAAGTCCGCTAACAAGACTTATGAAGATAATTCTTACGAATAAGAGACTATCGCGGAGAAAAGCCCCGATAAAGCCGACGATTATTCCGACGGCCATCAATACTAGGAGAACACCAATAACAATAGTGCCTAAAATGTTTAACCAGTCAGGAACAGGAGGATAATTCTTCCACGCTTCCAGCCAATTGCTGAAATCTTTCAATTTTTTTGAACCAGCTTTCCCTTGGCGTCGTATAGTCCAACTTTTTCGTCCTCGGTTACAACGAGAGTGCCCTTCGTTACTGTTTTCCCGTCCTTGCTGGTGAACGTGCAATCGTAGGAACCATGGTCGGGGAGGATTGAGTAAGCGTCGGTCTTACAAGATAGATTTGACACTTTGTAGTCTTTTTCCAATTGGTCTTCGAAACCGAGCGGGTGGGTGACACTGGTTTTGACTTCTTGGGTTTGTTCCGTGGCAAAAGCGTCGTAAACCATCCAGACACACATAACGGACAGACAGACCGAAGCGATTACTGCGGCGACGAGTTCGATTTTCCCCATCATGTCTTCTTTAGCGTCAGCTATGGCCCGTCGGATGATTAACGGGATTGCGAATATGGCTATGACAAGAACCACCACGGACGTGATTTTCCCTTGGAGAGCATCGGACGCGTCCAATGGAATCGTTTTGGTGGGTGGATTGTTATAGGCGTTCCACGCTTTTACCCAACAGTCATAGTCTTTCAAAAGTTTTACCTCTTCACCGATTTTGTGAACACTGCCAGTATAACATAGGTAGAAAAAATCCCGCCATCAAAAAAGACGGCGGGATTGGAGTCACATTATCCCTCTATTGGAAGAGAGGTAATGTCAGCGGTTGCCCTCATGTCGTTTTGCGACGGAGAGGATTACACCGGCGGCGGCAAGCACAATGACCGCGACCGCGATGACGCCGACTGCCACGCCGGTGGTAGCCAAGCCCTGACCGTCCTGTTGAGCGGTCTGAGTATTGTTTTTGGTATCCACTGTCTTCTTGCCGGTGTTGGTCTTGCCGGTGTTGGTGGTCTTATCGCTGGTCGGAGTGTTCACATCGTTTTTATCGTCGGATGGAACCTTCGTATCATTGTCGGACTTGTCGGAGTCATCCTTTGACGGAGTATCGTTATTGTCCGTATCGTCCTTCGGAGTTTCCGGATTGGTTGGAGTGTTGGTGCCATCACCCTTCGGAGTATCGTTCTTGCCGGAGTCATCCTTGGATGGGGTCTCCGTCTTATCGTCACCTTTCGGGGTTTCCGGCTTAGAATCATCACCCTTGGAAGGAACATCGGTATTGCTATCGTCCTTCGGAGTGTTCGGCTTGGAATCGTCGGTCTTGTTGTCGCCCTTGGATGGAGTATCCGTCTTATCATCCTTCGGAGTCTCAGACCCGTTGCCACCGTTGTCGGCCTTATTATCGCCCTTCGGGGTTTCCGGCTTCGTCGGGGTCACATCCTGCTTGACCGGAGTCCACTGTGCGACCACGGTCACATCGGAACCATTATCCTCAACGGAATCACCGGACTTGACATCAGAACCGTTGATAGTCCAACCGTCGAACTCGTAACCGTCGCGGGTTGGAACCGTGTCAGACACATCTGACGGCAGGTCGGAATCCTCATACTTGCCGTTGCCACCGTTCGTATCATAGCGAAGCAAATGCTTCGCCTCCCACTGCGGGTACAGGGTGGTGTTCTTCGGAATGGTGGTCACGGTGTCGCCCGGCTTGTAGGAGTCGCCGGTACCGTCCGGATTGGTAGTCCAGACGGTAAAACGGTAGTGTTTCTTGGCTGGTCGGGGTACGACGAACGGAGTGGTTTCGGTCTTGTCCTGACCGTCCAATTTCACTTCCACGTGGCGGGCGACGGGAACATTCACGCTGTTGCGATGGAATTCACCGCCGATGGTCACGTTCTGGGCGATAATCTGTCCTTCGACGTTCTGGGATGCATCCACGTTGGCCTCCGGCGCAAGAATTACGGAAGAGGATGCGCCAGCCGTGCCGACGTTGCCGTGATATTGTCCGTCCTTGGCTTTGGAGTCGGTCAGATTGTAAATAACACCCTTGTCCGTCCACTTGGCGTATTCGGCGTGATTGATACCGTCCACGTCCAATTGGGGCAGCGTGATATTGTTCGCACCTTCGGCGTCAACGTTCACGATGAGACGGGTATTGTCTCCCAACGTGGCGGTCACACGATTACCTTGTAGTTCTTTCGCGTCGATGTTGATATGAGCGACATCACCGTTGGCGTCGATGTGACGCTTGTTCATGTCGGAGAAATCATGGGTCGCGTTGGATTCCGGAGCTTTCGCCCACTTGGCGGACAGGCTGGTCATGCTCTTTTCCATGGACTTCAAATCAAGATATTTGACGGTCTTGGAATCCTTGAGCACTCGTTCGGACTTCGGGAGGCTTCCACTGGTCTGCATTTCCAGCTTGTTCCCGTTCATCGTCCAACTGTTGCCATTGTCGGTCTGGCCGATGGTGTTTGACTGTCCGAAGACAATCTTGGAGTCGGCGGGCAGATTGACGTTGATATTGCCGTCAACCTCGTCCATGTAGCTGACTTCCGGCTCGTCCACACCGTTGGCATGATTACCGAAGGCCGCGCCAATATAGGCGTGCTCGGTAGCGATATTGCTGTTCGTATGAGCGTTCAAGTGGACGGAGTCGAAGCCGACGAGACCGAAGTTCGCCGCTTCGCCCAAGTCGCCGCCCAACAGGTCAACGGTTTCATCAGCCGTGAACATGTTGGTCTTGTCCACGATGATTGGGTTGCCGACCTCTGCGGCCAATGCCACGTTTGCGGAGGCGAGCATGGATAGTGCGGCCACTGCCGCGATGAAGGGGATTTTCCCTCGGAGTTTGTTTTCCAAATCTTTCCTTCTGGTTTCTTACTGTGTGTGGATTGGTTTTGTGTTCTTGTGCTACTTCACTCTTCCTCCCTTTCTTCCAAAGGCTTGTAATTGTACTTGTCGAGCAACCTGTGTAGATGCTCGGCGGCGCAGTCAAAGTCGTTCAACGCGCACGCAAGCGCTTCCCGAGTGCTTTCAGGAAGAGAATCCATCACGTCGGAAATCATTGCGGCGGAATTGGTGGCATTGTCGGAAGCGAGGGCGATGACGTCCAAATCGTCGGAGGATGGTGTGGAATCCTCCTTGGTTTTGACGGTCTCATACTCGAATCCGGCTGGTGCGATGGGCTGTTCCTCCGGCTGGAATCCGTGGAATTCGAGCCAACGGTTGAACAGTTCCTCGGCTTCCTGCTCGCCTACCTCGTCGGGACGATTCTGGATGAAAGTGTCATGAATGAGCTTGGTGGTGACGTCGGTCATTGTTTGGTTTCTTCTTTCTTATCGGTTTTCTGGATTGTCGGTTTGTTTTCGGTTGGGACTGGATTGGCCTGTGTGGAGGTTCGTTCTAATCCTGACCGGAAGTCTTTCAATAGTGCTGAGAATGATGTGACACCGTCTTCCTTCCCCACGTTGTCACCGGCTGTGAGCTGTGGATACTGGTCTGGGGTGTTGGAGATGGTCTTCACATCATCACAGTGTCTTTTCGCATACTCGATAGCGCGTTCCGGCGAAGCGCCCTTGGAGATGGCGTAGGTCAGTCCACGTCTGAAACCCCAAGCGGTGTTCGCGTCGGTGATGCCATATCCGTCGAGCATGCGGCTGATTTCAGCATTGGATGGCACTCTGCTCAAACGCTTCCTCCTGACCATCTGATTGATGTCGTAGGGAGCAATCCAAGCTTCCCGTGACGAATGTGTCTGGAAGAATTCGATGATGGCTTGACGGGCTTCGTCGGCTTTAATCGTATGGTCGATTTCGTTGACGAAGTTATCCACCTGCGTGTCATCCAACGGCTTGTTGCCGTAATGGCTGTTGATTTGAGTCAACAGTACGATGGCGCACGGGCGTTCGAAGGCGCGGGGATAATGCTGTTTGCCATTACCGGCCTGTGCCGTGGTCAACGTTCCTTGTGTTGGAGCCTGTGCTGTCATCATTCATCCCATCCGGCTTGGGCGAGGGATTCTTTCAGCATGTTCATGTTGTGCTCGTATCCTTCCTCGCTACGGGTTTTGCGTCGTGTGTTTCGGCTGTTCTTGTTGAACTTGTCGGCGTTGAGGAGCCAATTGTCGAAGGCGCGGTCGAAGTCCAAGTATTTCTTGCCATTGGAATGGCTGTAGTTGTAGAATTTCTCGGCTTCCGTGTTCACGTCGATGTTCAGTTCATTGGCTCGGTCGATGTGCTTCTGGTTCGGTTTCCAATCCTTCGGCACCATCCGCTTGTAGTGGCGGACTTTCGGTACTTCCTCGTCTGGAATCAGTGGGGTCACTTCCTCCTGTTGGGGATTTTCCTGTTCCACTTTGGCGGAAACCAAGTCTTCGGGGTTTCCCCAGATGGGGTCTATGTCGATTGTCGGTTCCTCATTGAGGAGAGCTTCCTTCTCGGCTTTTTCCTTGGCTTTGCGTTCGTTTTCCTCGTCCTTCTCCTTACGCCAGTGAAGCAACTGTTGGATGAAAAGTCGGTCAGGCGAAAGCGGAGCAGCCTTGAAACCATTGTCACGTTCCACATACAGGCGTGAATCGTAGACCTTACGGAACGAGTCAGCCGCTTGCAAAATGGTCATCTTGCTTCCACCACCCAAGTCCTTGTACAGTTTCGATGCTTTCTCGGTCGGAAACCAGTCTTCGGGCAGTGGATGCCAAAACCAAAGCTGTTGCGGGATTTCACCCCACGGCAAATACTTGGGTTCCCCGTCATCATCCACGTCGATTGGAGCGTCGGAATCATATTGTGGCAGAACCTCAACCTGTTCCATGGTCATCGGTTCCTCGAACGGAGGCTCCATGGTTCCGTCCATCAGCTCGACCGGTTCGGGTTTGTACTTGCGGGGACGGCCACGACGACGCTTCGGTTTCTCTTCTCCTTCCGGAGGGAGTGGATTCTTACGTGGCCGTCCACGACGCTTCCCGACGGGCTTGTCTTCCGCTTTTACGGGTTCCACGCTTGAAGTTTCGATATCGTCTTGCTGAACGGGTTCTTTTTCCTTTTTGGAGGTGGAATTATCCGTCTGGGAGGTGTTTAGGGAATCATCCTCGACGGTTTCCGTGCTTGAATGCGGCTCCTCATATTCGTCGGAGTCCGCGTTCGGCTCTCTGCGGATGTCATGAATCTCCTCCCACTCGAACGGGAAATGCTTTCCCTGTCGGAGGGTTCGGTTCAGTTCACTGACTAGGATTCTGCGCAATCTGGGGCTGGCGGTTCCAAGGTATGCGGATTCGATGGTTCCCGAGTCCGCCGTGAGGTCGATATGGTCGAGAAGGAGAGCTTCTTCAGTGTCCTCGTCTATGACCAGTAGCCCTTCGTTCACGAGTTCCCGGCCCGCCTGTTGGAATAGGGCTGGGGTGTTTCCGCGAGTATAGGCGTTGATTTTCCCAAACGTCCAATCACATACGCCGAGAGCATTGGTCTTCGGATGCAGTTGGAGCATCATCCATAGGTGCTGGCCTAGGATGTCCAATTTTGTGAAGTGTTTATCCAAGAGGATTTTCTGGTCTATTGTCTTTCTCAAAACATTCCTTTTGGTCTGGCTTGTGTGGAGTCTGGCTTATATTGTGTGGACGGTTTTTATTCTAGTCATACTGGGCGTATTCACAAAATTGGGGGTGTGTTCCTCCGATTTTGAGGCGGGGCGTGTGGGACGGGTTTCTTGGAGGTGTCTACCTGACTGTCCGCAAGGGCGTCCGTGCCTTGGCGTAACTCATGTTATGCATTGACTTCCTGTTTCTTCGGGTGAACAAGTGTTCGTAATTACAGACAATAGCATATAAAAGTATGCTGTCAAATCTAAAACCACGCGTTTCATATTAAAAATCAGTTATCATGGAAAACATGGGAAAAAGAAAAAACCAAACCAGCGAATTCAACCGAAGAATCAACCAACGCATCCTAGCGGAAGCTGGAATCCGACGGCTCTCCGCACGGGACATCGCGCGTCAACTAGGCAAAAGCCCCAGCTACGTCACCACACGATACAACGAAACGGTCGAATGGCTCCCCGCCGACGTGGAAACACTCGCCCACGCATGGAACATGACCCCGGAAGAACTCATTGCCGGACAAAACGGATACCATTCCACGCAATCCGTTGTGGAACAGCAACTCCAAGCCGTACTGCGCAAAATCAATTCCGGCGACCTCACATTGGCCGCAAACCACGACCCCAACAAGCAAGCGGAATCGGAAAGCGAGGACGCTTGCTGAAACATCCCCCAGTAGACAACAGAAGCGTCGCCATCGACAGGCGAATGTGCTATGAAGAGATAAAACGGATGGTAGGACTCGCACGTCAAGCGCCATACGTTTTCGAGGAGGAACTTCCGGAAAACATCAACGGCGTATATGACGAGGAGACCCGAATAATCGTCATAGACCCACGGTTGAACGAGCGGCAGAAACGATGCACGTTAACGCATGAACTATTCCATTGGACTCACGGTGATACTTGTTGCTGGAAACAATACGACAGCAAGGCTGAATCATACGTGCGTAAGGAGACGGCGATACTGCTTGTCAATCCGTTCGACTATATCCAATCCGAACGAATCTATGAGGGTGAGCTTTTCCCAATGGCTGTGGACTTGAACGTGACAGTAGGTGTCCTTGAGGATTATAGGCAGATACTGGAGAACGCAACAAAAATGGTTGGAGCAGTTTTCTGCCCCACCCATCAGGATTAGTTTTCAGCCAGCTTCTCCCCCAGCCCAACGCTTTCCGCCGTTTTCCGCCTGCATTCCAAATAGAGTGGGCCGATTTCCATGACGGTTTCCTTGAACTTCTCCCAGTCGGGGGCGTCTTCGGTTTTGCGGCTACTATCCTCGTCCAACCATACGGTCATCGACTTTTCGTAACCGTATTGACGTTCTCTCAGTTCAATGAGACCATTCTGTTCCGCAGTGGCGAGATACGTGTTCACGAACGTTTCCACAGTGCTGTTGTCTTCGTCGCCGTGGATTTTCAAACCGAGCTTGTCGGCAAGCCCATCGACTTCCACACGCAATGCTTCTGGAATACGATTGCAGGTTTGCTGATTACGGTGGCTTTTCTCCAATCGTATGGCACGATAGGCTTCGTCCGCTTTACTGTCGGAACCATAGCCCATGACCCAGCGGACTGCTTTGATTTGAGCGTTTTCAAGAATGTTGTAGGCGCGGATTCGGCCCACCTGTTTTCCACCCTCATGGTAGGAGGCGTATGCGCTTTGACGCGTACGCCATTCGGCTGGCAGTGGTTCCCCGTCTCCTACTGCGCTGACGATGGCTTTTCTGTTTTTATAGGTGTACGTGTACGCGTGGTGGAACCATCCCTTGTCATCAAACCCGTATTCGGTGGTGCAAGATAGTCCGAACCCGGTGGTGTCGATGGTCTTCTTGTACTTGGGAAGTTTTGGTGTGGTGTTTTTGTCGCTCATATTTTTCTCCTTAACCAGTTTTTGTGAACAATTCCACTATAACATCTGGAGGGAAAAAAGAAAAACCGCTCCCCAAAAAAAGGAGCGGCCAAAACTCAAGCGAGTAGAAGGAAGTATAAATACGGCAGTCTTCCAATCTGAGCATGTGGATTACAGACGGCTGGTATCCGGCGAGAACTCGGATGACCTCATCGTCTTCGAGTAGGAGGAATAATAATACGGCAGTCTTCCACTCGTTCTTCTGCTAGTTCCCACCGTAAATCAGTATCGCAGTAGTAGCCGAAGAGGGTATAGAATTCCCCACCTTGAACCGCGACGAATGTCGAATGTTTTTCGCAAACCCATTTGCCGCAATCCTTGCACCGCCAATGGGAGGGCGCACCACATTCCGCGCACGGGCGGGTTTCCCCATGGTGGCAGTCGGCGCAATACCATTCGCCGCCACCCACATCATAAGCGTGGTTACTGCAAGCCGGTTGGCCGCAGACCGCGCATGTCGGGTCGTCGGCCTCTACTAGTTCGTTGCAGATGACGCAACGGCGTAGCGGATGATAATTCACGTTTCCGTTCACTTTCTCTCCCAATCGACGTGTTTTATCCGCCAACTTTGCCGCATGAATTCCGGAAGATTCTCGTCCGACGTATCCCCTTGATACCAGAACTCCGTCAGACATTGACCGAGTCGTTGGTTCTGATTGTCGCAAACATATTGACCGACTTTCTTGTTCCAATTCCTCATGGCAGAGAGAACGAAAGCCTCATCCGTTCTCAAATGTCCTTTTTCGCAAAGGATAATCCAACGGTCGAGGTTCGTGGAATAACGACAAACCGGAGAGTGTCCACATTCGGGACAAACCGGCATAGTGGAAACGGTTTCCACAATCTCATGCCAATCCTTTTTAAGAACGGCACACACTTCCCCCGCTGACCCCATTCGCAAGCCCCGCTCGAACATTGCGGACAACGGGCAATCACTATCGTCGAAAATACGGACTTTCCAGTATTTTTTGTCCACAATAAGAATCTCGCTGATTCGAATAGCGACCGTTTTTCCGCAGAATGGGCAAGGTTCTTTTGGATAAGTTTCCGTCCAAACTCCTGTTTCTTCGACGCTCAATCGTCTTCCCCTTCCGGGAGGAATAGTCCCAGCTTGTAGGCAATGTCCACGAATTCCTTAGAGTCGGCGGTTTCAGTCGCCTTGTTCAAGCGGAGGCGAATATTGTCGTTCATGTCTGAATGCGAGTAGCGAGGGTACCAGTTTTGTGAGTCCCCGGTCTCTGCCATGAGATTGACTTCGGGGATGGTGAACCATTTGATTTCCGTGGTCATGCGTTGAATAACCCGACAGCCCCCCCCGACTGTGCAGTTCGCTCAAATGGTTTCTAAACTTCTCCGCAAGCATCCTATCCGCAGCAGAAGCCAATGGTACCCACCAGTACCAGACTTCATGCTCCCACGTGTTGCTTTCCCGCCATTGCAGGTAGGGACGGTAGGAGCCGTTGACTGTGGACAGTGGCGCGTCGTAATTGCCGTCATGATGGCAGAACGGGTTACGTCGCAGATAGTATTCGTCTTTCATGTCCGATAACGGCTCGTATTCCGGAGCTTGCAGAAGATACCGGTCGAGCCGGTGAACCAGTCTACGGGTCAACGAATCAGCCTGTCTAGCCGTGACCGGTCGCACCTCAATATCGGAACCAGCTAGTCGGGAATGCTGAACCCACTGGTCTCTCCGCCGCCGACTATCGAACTGTTGCACGAGTGGCAATATGTCGGCATTAGCGTGACCTAACGTCGCATAATAGTGGTTTTCCACGGTTACTCCTTCGTTTTGTTCATTTCGATTCGTGTGACATGAATGTACGAGTGCGCTTCCCGCTCACGGTCATGTCGCTCGAATTCGAGAACAGGGTTCCCGACATGTCTTCTAACAGCTTCCGCATATGTGTTCCTGAGATGCGTGTCATCACATACGCCGACAATCTCGTATTCCTCCGGCGCATACTGGTCTTCAAGTATGACGACGTTCACCATCATGGTTTTTCTCCTGCAATCTCGTCTCTATTTCACGAACGTATTTCTTGTTAAACGAGCGGCAAAGACGTTTCCAGTATTCCTCGACCATGTTTGTCTTCCCTCCTGTCGTCGTCAACAAATCCTCTATTTAACAACCTCGTCCATCACTGCGGGAAGAACCACTGCGGTTCTCCCTCCCCCGCATTCGGAATATCGTTCCTCCACTTTCGAGGAATCTCCCAGACGGTATTCCGAATAGGGGATACCGTTAGGGTCGTTCGAGGCTACGGCCACACAGACCGGACGGTTCTGGGATTCTGCTGGAAGGTTTTGAAGCGCTTTGATGGGTTCTTGCACGGTCAATTTTGTTCCTACCTTAAAAACACGGCTTTTTCACCCACCGTCAGTTCTGAATTAGCGGGATTAGTAATCTCGTCCACATGCACTTCATCGACTATTTCGTCATAGTATTCGAATTCGTTGATGGCATATGGGTCAAGCAACGAATAGTTGCATACGGGAAGTTCTCGTTCTTCCGGCGTGAGTTTTTGGAGTTTTTCTATAAGCTCGTTCACCGTCATTCCCATACCTCACTTCTCGTCAGTGGTCGCGTACAGGACGTTCGACATGTTCAGGATTACATTCCGGCCATCCAATGTTTTGATTTTAGCCATTGAGAACTTGCAGTATTCGAACTGTTGTATTGAGGTTATGACGGTGCCGTCAGTCAGAACCCAATGCCACAAGGGAACTCCGTCCTTGATGGCGTAGGCTTTCAATCCGGCTGTCGAGTCGAAACCTGCGGCTTCCACGGACTCCCAGTCGAGTTGTCCGCCGAGAAGTGCATCCAGATAATATGCTCCGTTCCGATAGCATGAACTGCCACTTGTATAGGATTCCTTGGAGAAGATTCGCTCACGGTAGTGGCCGTTCGAACTGTAGGAGATGACGATGGCCTTTTCCGTGGTTGCATTTTTCGTCTGGCCCTTTGGGATGGGTGTGACGAGTGTTTCGATGTTGCCCATTTTGCTCCTTCTGAAAACTTTTTTGTGAACGTTTCCAGTATAGCATGAAATATTCAGGGAAATAATCCTAAGAAACCACAACCCCAAGCTTCCGAATACGCGAAACAAAATCGATATCCGGAATATTCAGCCACACATCCCTACGAGAAGCCAATTCGACAATATCATCCCGCATATGCCAAGCATCCGCCAACAGGCTCTCTTCCGTGACCGACTTGAAACCGACACCGTATTCCTTACGACGGAACCAGTGAGCGGCAGGGTCATAGTCGGACGAGTTGACGAACTTCTCATACAAGTCGGGAGCGGAATACTCCAATTCGTCCGGCTCAAAAACGTCAGCCCACCACATCTCGTCGTAGCCGTAGCCACCCATAGCACGGGCCATATCCAGCAGTAGCCAACGATTTTCCTCAGTGTCCTGCATGTCAATCATTTCAAGAACCTCCGTTCCGCCGCGTGAGAGCCACCAGCCAGATGATGACGGCAAATCCTGCTGTCGCCATGGGAGCCAGCGCGTCGGTTTCCCGATAGCAGACAAGTCGCACCATCTGACAGACCAGCAGAACGAAGAAACAGAACGGAACTAGAACGTCCGCCCACTCCAAACCGAAGGCGTAGGAGATGAGAGCGGCCAGCACACCCAGAACAGCGAACAGCAGGCCCACCAATGAGAGAATCGAATCAACCGACATTAAAGTTCGTCGTACAGGCCGACCCGATTATGCCCGGCAAAGCGTTGGCCCGCCACATCTCGTCGTAGCTGTGACCACCCATGGCGCGGGCCATGTCCAACAGAGTAGAAGCAAGTATGAATACGGCAGTCTTCCAATCTTTGGCTTTCCTTTTTCCCTTCGGATGTTAGACGAGTAGTCTGCCAACCAGTTCCGTTCCAGAAGTTTGACGCGGATACTGTTCCTCGCATAATGCCTCATATTGGCTAACATACTTGTCGAGTTGCTTCTTGGTTTCTTCGATTCGCCGTTGCAATTCCTTCTTGCTCAAGTCGAGGATATGTTCTGCGGCACCCTCAATGGTCTTATGGGTTTTACGCCATTCGAGATAGTCGGGATACTCGTCGCAATTAAACAGTTCGACCGTGAATGGCCCAGACCACATTTTCAGCAGTCCGATTCTTTGAGCGTCCTCCGCGATGAAGTCCGCATCCCAATCCTCCCATTCGGGAAGATTGTCGAAATCGGTTGCGTCTAGGATTGGCCGGGCGTCGATGATGATTGTTTCGACATCTAAAACGTTGTCGCCTTTGAGCCACTGTTCGAGACGGATGGGAATATTGATAGGAGTGTGCGCGTCCATTTTCATAGAACCTTTCTCAATCGAAGAACGCCAGCACTCGATGCTCGACATGCATTGGCATGCCATATCGGTTTTCCAACTCTGTTACGTTTTCCTCGTCGGAAAGCTCCGGGTCGTACACGTTGCAAACGCCGTCGTCGGATACAATGACCTTGGCGGCTGAAATTGCGTGAAGACCGGCTAGCCGGTAGCCTACGTTCGGCTTGCCGTTCATGATGGGTTGTTCGCATACTTCCTTGGGTAGGTTCTTCAATTGTTCTATGAGTTCGTTGACGGTCATTTGGTTTTCTCCTTTGGGTCTATATGTGTAAACAGTTCCACTGTAACTCAGTTTGTTGAATACGTCAATCAGGCTGAACCATTTGAAAAGAAACCGGATACACGTTCACGCGGGCGCAGTCCTCAAAAAGCCCTTTTTCGACAGCGCGACCAATGAGAGTGGATGCAAGCGTCCTCAACAGTTCCCAACGTTCCCCTGTTCCCGGCAACGCGTCGGCGTGCAGGTAGAGCCGGAGCAGGTCGGCCAGCTCGTGGCAGAGGTCGTCACGGTATACGATACGTTTCGCTCCGTTGTTGAGAGCGATGAGGACTTTTTGGTTCATGGTTTTCCTTTACGTCTGCTTATGTGAACGATTCCAATATAGCATAGGTTAAGTGATTGCCTGAAAACTCAAATCCACGATTCCGAAAATAAAAAAGGGGCGACTCGACGCCGCCCCAGTCAGAAAAGTCAGATGACCACTACCGTGAGAACCGCCACGATGGTCAGAATGACCACAGCCCATCTCAGGTTCCTGCGACCGCACAACTCCCCTAGTCTCGTATCACTACCCAACAAGTCTTCCAATGCGGACACAAGGAACATGAGCGCCAATATGATAGCTCCCACAGCCAATGCGATAAGCACATTCTGTTGTGATAATAACGACAGCATTTTTTTCCAATCTCCTATACGAACGCAGGCTGATTCAGACGGTCTCGCAGACTCAATTCCAAATATTGTTCGTTTAAATCAACACCGACATACCTACACCCCAGCATCGCAGCCGCCAACCCGGTGGTACCGGAACCGTTGAACGGGTCGAGCGTCACGCCGCCCGGCTTGCAACCGGCCTGAATGCATGTGAGGGGAATATCCAACGGAAAAGCCGCAAAATGCGCTCCCGCATACGGGCGGGTCGGCAACATCCACACGTCGCGTAGGTTTCGTCTGCCGTCCGATGCCACGTATTCCCTACGGTCTCTTCCCAAATCCTCGCGGACGCCACCATATGCGCTTTTGTTGCCGAGCGTATGCCGGTGAGCTAAATCCTCAATGGTTTTCTCCGACTGCCGTTGTCTTACGGACTGGTAGTCGTAATAGTATTTTTCGGTTTTGGAGAATAGAAAAATATGCTCGTAGCTTTTGCTTGGACGGTCTTTCACGCTTTCCGGCATGGGATTGGTTTTTCCCCAAATGATATCCGAGCGCAATATCCAACCGTCATCCTGCAATGCGAACGCCACTCTCCACGGGATGCCGAGCAGGTTCTTCGCCGGACGGTCTGGACGTTTTCTGCCGTTCGGTTTCTGCGCATGTCCGTGCAATCCGATGCTGGTCTCCGACTCGTCGCCGCCGTCCCACAGGTTCGGCGTGGAGTACGTGTCACCCAAGTTCAGCCAGAGCGTGCCGTCATCGGCTAGGATTCGTCTGCATTCGCGGAATACTTTGCTGAGGTCTTCCACATAGCCGCCGGGTGTGGGTTCGCGTCCGATTTCCAGTTCGGAATCCGTGTATTGGCGCAACCCGTAGTACGGCGGACTGGTGACGATGCAATCGACGCTTCCGTCGGGCAAATCGGGAAGCACGGACGATGCGTCGCCCAGATAGAGCGTCAGCGTGTCGTCTTGGAACCAAGGCTTCAAGACGTCTGCTCCAGTCGTTCCAATAGTTCCCGTCCCGCAGGAAGCAGCGTCAGAGCACCTGTTGCGATGTCGAGGCGAACCAGCTTGTCGTTCAGCAGTTCGATGGCGGCGTTTTCGAAACCGGTCTTGTATGCGTTGGCCGTTCCCTGTCCGGCTTGGCGGAGCAGCGTTTCGCCGTTGCGCTCGTATAGTCGGATTGGACGGTCTGCCTCGCCTTGGGCGAGCGTGGATACGAGACGTATGCCATCCTTGGTGAGGGACGGGGCCGATTGCCCGTTACGTCGGATGAGTCCGGCATCCAGCAGTCGTCTGCCGATGTTGCTTTTGAGAATGTCGGCGGTCAACCTTCCTTTTTCGATGTTGTAGAGGATTCTGGTCTCACCTTCGCTGATACCGGCCATGAGAACACGGAAACGTTGGGTGGAGGATTGTTCGTCCAATGCTGCTCCTTTCAGAGGTTTTGTGTTTTTTTCTAAAATCAGAGGATGTTGACGGGAGTGTCGTTAAAACAGTCCCAGTATTCGATTCGTGCGACAGGTGATAGTTCCTCGAACGTTTTGACGATGCCGTCATGCATGGTTTTGGCTTGCCAGTATTCCTCACTGGACGATTCGGGATTGTCCATCATTTTGGTGGAGTATTTTTCCATTTCCAACAGGTCGAGTCTGCGTATGAGAGCTACGCCGTTCTC
Organism: Bifidobacterium sp. MSK.17.10; assembly: GCF_019129655.1. Lineage (NCBI taxonomy): Bacteria > Bacillati > Actinomycetota > Actinomycetes > Bifidobacteriales > Bifidobacteriaceae > Bifidobacterium > Bifidobacterium sp. MSK.17.10. The sequence goes on from NZ_JAHOJD010000005.1 coordinate 54,448, forward strand.
GTCCAATCCGATGTTTTTCGCCACCCAATCCCTAAGCATCCAACAATTGTTGGAGAACAGGTGGATTCGTCCGGTGCGAGCGTCCCGTAGCATCTGATAGTTCACAGGACTCCGCCGTCCTCGTAGCCGACGGTGTATTTTCCTGCGGTACCATGCAGTCCGCAGTTAATCTGCAATCCGTCCAAGATGACCATGCGGTGTGGGGAGAGTTGCACGTCTTCGCTTAGGTTTTCCAAACGCATGCCTGACGTCAGTTTTATTAACGTTTGACGGTAGGCTTCGTCCAGTTGGCTCCAATATTTGAGATGCGAGTCTTTCAACTGTCGGAATAGAAGGAGCGCATGAACGTATTGGCCCGTCCAATCCACTTCGTGCATGAGCCGTTCCAACCGGTTCAGTTGGACGGTCACGTCTTCGGGATTGTTCGCTTGGAACAGTGTCCCGTACTCATCCAATGCCTCACGTAGTTCCTGCTGTCGCATATCCCGGATTGGGGTTCCTCCGAATTGCGGACTGTTGGCGAGCCATACCGACAAATCCCATGTTTCAGCCGCGTTCGCGTCGATGTTCGGATACGCGCAGTCACGGAGCGTCGTCCAGTTGACGCCGACCTTGACGAGTCCACGGATTCCGGACACGAAGTTCAGGATGGACAGGAACAGGAAGATGATTTTCCATCCTCCCGTCAGGGAGTTCGAATATGCGAGGAGCCATACCGCCACCAGTAGTCCGAGCGCGTACACCACGACCTGTGGGAGGACTCCCCTACGGAAGATGGTCTGCAAGACCGCTTCCCGGTCTCCGTTGGAGTATAGGCAGTTTTTGTTCACGGTGTTGTTCTGATATTCCAAGGATTCAGGCTTTCGACGCTTTGACGTATTTCTTTTTCTTGAATCGTTCATCGACCCGGATGACCCAGCCGGTGTCGCTGGTTCCGGCAATCTGGTAGCGGACTCTTCGTTGGATTTTCAGTGGCCGCAGATATTTGTTGAGTCGGAGTTGTCCGACGGTAGGCGGGTCTCCTAGGATGTGGGGGATTCTTTGTATTCCGTCGTTTGTGTTGAAGTAAAGCAGGATTGGCGTCTCGTCCTTGCAGGAGTCAAGGAATCCGCCTACGGTGTCAAGGTCTTTGCGCGGACGGGAACGTTGTTGGTTTTGACTGTCCGTGATGTCCGTTTCGGTGTTCAAAAAAGAAACCTTCCTTGTTTGTGACTGGTTCCACTATAACGTAGTTTTTCGCAAACAAGGAAGGTTGTAGGAAAAATTCTTTCTCAGGCGAGCTTCGAATCGTAATCGTCAATGGGCTGGGTGAGCGTCTTGCCTTCCCTGACCATTTTTTCTATGTCCTCGTAGTCGTCACAAGCCGCCCACAGTCCAAGGTCGGGGTTGAGATGATACATGGTTCCAGATTTCACACCTTCGTCAACATAGAGTCCGTGACTGCAAGTGTTGTTGACGTTGGTGGGCCGTGGGTCTTGCTCGTAGTCATCGATGTTCCACGGGTCGCCTTCGGGCAACAGCACGTAGTCCCCAATGCCGTCGTGAATGTCCCGTAGACGCTGTTCCTGTTCGTCTTGGAGGTCTTGTTCCCTGTCGAGCATGAGGTTGATTTGATGTTCGATGCTGTTGAAGTAGTTGCTCATGTTTTTCTCCTTGGCTGGCTTTTTCTGTTATTGTGTGAACGCTTCTAGTATAACATCATTCTCTTCTCGAATCGCCACAATGCCAATTAGGAAAGAAAATGGTTCCGCCACCCAAAAAAGAATCCACACACGGGTGGCGGAACCCGAAACACACTCCCCGAGAGGAGCTTTCCACAGAGACCGGGGAAGAAACCAGATGGTGGAAGATATACCACGAAAACCCGGTCTCAACTGTCACAGTAAACGACCTCGAACATTCATCGAGCGAGAAACCGGAAAAACAGGAAAAATTTTTCTGACAAGGGGTTCAACGCGTGTTTTTCTCTTCCAGATAATCTCTGTAATCTTTTTCGTCAAAACCACCGACACCTATTCCCAAGAGGAGAGAAACAGGTGCAGAGCTATCTCCTACCGCGTTTACATGTTCGTCATAGTTTTCAATTTCGTACTCTGAATTTTTTTTGACATCGGACATTGCAAACCCTTATCTCTCATACAAAAAGACAACCCGCCGCCCTCATATGGAATCTATAACCATACTTTACGGGCGACGGGTCGCATGGAGAAACAGGCTATCAGTTCTCATCTGCAACGCATTGCGTGAGGAACGTTTTCGTTTCGGCCTTCTCCCAACTGCTCATGGACAGCTTGTACTTGTCTTTGATGTACACGCGTTTAGCCATATACGAGCATTGGTACGTCTTGTTGGACGGGAGCCAAATGCTGGGCGTTGCGTCCTTCCACTTGGTCGAGGAACCGTTCAAGGCATCATCCTTCACGAGGTTCACGCCCTGCTGTTTGATGTTGTTTGCCTCACCTTCGGACGCGACAAGCACTTCCGGGTCGTTCGCGTAGGTGATGCGGTCGCCCTTACGCGAGTCCTTCCACAGTCCACTGGCCCAAGCGTCGTTGACCGCCACCACATGGTCGATTTGGACGGCCATGCTGTCTCCGCCTGTTTTCTTCTGTTTGCCGTTGATGGTCTCGTAGGTGTCGCGTTGGAATTTGATGGTCTTGCCTGTGTATGGGTCTTGGAGGGTTCCGGTGAGCACCTTGCAGTTCTTGTCCATGGTCACGTCGGTCATGTCGCGTTTGAGGATGTAGTCGCGGGTCGTGCCGTATCTGCACAGCTGGTTGCTGTTCTGCCATGTGCCGAAGTCGGTTTTACGGTTGTAGCCTTTGGTGTGTGGGGTGGCGGTTTCGATGTCAGCGAGTTTGTCGAGCGCCTGTTTCGTGGTAATGGGGCTTAAAGCGCCTTCAGGGACGCCTGTAGCGGTCTTTTGTGTCTGACTTGAGGAATTGTCCCCGTTTTGCGTCTGCGTCGTTTCTGAGGGCGTTTCTGTGGCTTCTGGAGTATTGGTTTGCGAATTAGAGCCGGACGACTTCAAGGAAGGCTCCTTCAACCCCAATTTCACATCCGGCTTCACCTTGGAATCCTCACCCGGCATCAACTGGGACAGACTGTTGATTTCCGGCAATCCGAAAATCTTCGACATGGGAGTCCACAATCCAAGATTCACGATGAGCACCATGGCCGTCAACACGACCAGAATGCCGCCAATCAGGGAACCGGCGGACATTCCGCCTTTCTTCTTAGCCATAGGAAACCTCCAAAAATTCTCATCACAGGTTCAAGATGATGCTGATGACGAGGCACACGATGAACGCGATGGCGATAATCGCACCGGTCAACGGGCCGTTGCTGTTGATGAACTCAGCGAACTTGTCGCCCTCACTGGGCTTGTTGTGTCCTGTCATTTTAGTTTTCCTTTCGGATTAGTCGTTCGGCCCCTCATTGGGGTCGCCGGTTACGGAACCGTCGTCGGAATTCTGGGATGAATTACTGCCGTTGTTGTCGGACGAATCCGAATCGGAGGAGTCGGAATCGTCATTGTCGGAACCGTCATCACCGGAACCGCTATCGGAATCCGATGAACTGGAATCGGAAGAATCATCATCGTCATCACTGCTGGAGGAGCCAATCAGAGAACGGTCGATGGCATTGCTGAACGCCTTCAACGTGGTCAGACTGCCTTCGGCACCCCAGTCAACGATTTTCGCGCTACCACGGGTCGGATTGTGGATGAGGACGGTGACGCTCGTCTCCACGTTGCTCGTTGAACCAGTGTCCGCGTTCGGGTCGTTGGCGGCGCTTGCGTCAACCTTCTTCTCGTAGGGTTTGAACGAGATGCTGACGCTCGCCGCCGCCCATTCGGGATTGTCGGACTTGTTCTGCTTGTCAACGGTCTTGCCGTCCTTGGTGCATTGCACAAGCCAGTCGAGGGACGAGTTCAGATACGAACCCAAGCTTGCTGGCTGGTACATGTGGTCGCTGTTCGGGTCTCCGACAAGTACCGTCAAAGCGTTGGAGTCTTTGCCGATGTACGCTTTAGACCAAGCGCTGACCACGTTCGTCAGGCTTGTGTTCTGGTCAAGCTGAATGTAACCGTCGGGACGGTACGTGTCCGTATTGCTGTTCGAAGTGACGGTCTTTGGAAGCACGGTCGGCGTTCCAACCGCAGTAGCCACACCATCGGTGACGGCGACAAGCTGAGTGATATCCCTCGTGCTTCCATCCGACTTATCGGTGAGGGACATCTGATGGCTCCAATACTGGGTGGTGGAACCGTTGGAATCGTCCGACGTGGACGTGCTGACTTCAGTGGCACCATTCCACCACAGGTTCGCATACCCGTATTGGAAAGCGCCCTTGTCATCATCCAGCCAACTGTACACGGCTTGCAACGCGACCTGCTTGCCGGGCTTGTCGCCGCTGATTTCCTTGTACTTCTCCGTCAGGTAGGAACCCATCTCGTTCAACGTGTTGATTGCGCGGACGGAAATCATCGGAGCTACCAGACCGGTGCAGATGAACAGGATGATGAGAACCTTCCACTTCTGAGTGTTCTTCAACGCCTTCTTCCACGCGGTGAGTTCTATCTCGTCCTTGCGTTCCTTCTCGTCAGCGAACAGGTCGGTCTCATTGTTCGGGTTCTGCTTCGCCTTCTGCTGTCCCATCGGCTGTTTGCCGTTCTTGTCTTTCTTGCTTCCGAACACAGTTCCGCTCCGAATTCATTTCCGCTTGTCATGCACTGTCTCCAAGTCTACCTTCCGTCCGAGGTTTCCTATATCGGCTTCGGGGTTTTCAGCATGCATTCACCGGCCATGCTGGCTTCTCTGTTTTTCTTTTTCCGGAACTTTTCTTTTTCTCTCTTCCCTCGAAAACATTCGGACATGCCTAAACGTTCGTAGTGACCTAATTTTTTCTAAAAGCATTGAGGATACCCTTAAGCGGGTTTAGACCTGACCAAACGTGGAATCCGAAAAATGGTTTTATTTTGATTTTTTGATTTTTTGCTTCTTTTTGAAAAAACTTGTTTTTTGAAAAAGAAGGGAATACAAGGGATATTAATATCTTTTGTAATCTTTTGTATACCTTTTGCAGGTGCCGGAATCCCTTATGGGAGTAGGTGTTTCGGGTCGAAAGCGTGTCGAAAGTGCCCACTTTCCGTGTCGAAAGTGCCCACTTTCCGTGTCGAAAGTGCCCACTTTCCGTGTCGAAAGTTCCAACTTTTTTATATGTGGCGTGTCGAAAGTGCCCACTTTCCGTGTCAGAAGTTCCAACTTTTGGTTCCGCTTTCTCACGTTCCGTGGCACTTCCTCATGCCCCGTTCGACCTTTTTCGCAAGCAGTTCGGAGCTACAAAAAGACGGAGGGTAGAAAAGAATCTATAAGGGGTAGGTAGTAACGTATACTGTTCTGAGAAAATCCCCGCACTGTTGGAACCAGCCGGGGAATGGCAACCACCTAACACTGAAGGAATCGTGGTCACATGACCAAGCATAGCAAAGACCTCTACAAGTCGAATACATACAACTACACGCCGTCGGTTATGTCGAAGCTGAGTTTCCTGCCGCAGTCGAGACCGGAATCTCAATCCATGAGAAAAATTAACGGAAACTCGTCAATCACAGTATCGGCCTCCACCGGAGAATGGGCATACGGAGCAGCCCCCAGAATGTTCCTCATCCACATCCGTTCTCTCATCAAGAACAGTAGCGACTGCGTGGACGCAGAGAATCATACCGTCTACTTGGACGACACCTATCGTTCATTCTGCAAGAGCACTGGAATCCACTATTCAGGGTCCAGCAAAGAGACGGTGATGAACATGGTCAGGAATCTAGCAACAACCTCCATCGTTCTTGAAAACTGGTCCACTGGCGGATTCACAGCCCACTCTTTCTTCGTTGCCAACATAGTGTCACTCAGCTACGACGATGACGGGGCGAAGAAGTCCTACATAAAGTTCTCCCCCGAGATGTGGGCACTGCTGACCGAGAACTGCGTTCCTCTCAACCCATCCATCGTTCGCCAGCTTCGCAACGATGCCCTCGCGTTGGACGTATACCAGTGGCTCGCGTTCCGTGCCCATGCCATGCGCCATGAGACGCGCGTGACATGGGAAGCCCTGTTGATGCAGTTCAAGTATGACGGGTATCCGATGCGTGAATTCAGACGCAAGTTCAAGAGAGCGTTGGAGAAGATTCAGCTCGCATGGCCGGAATTGAAAGCCGAAATCACGGAAACCGGTGTCATAGTCCGCCCCAGTCTCCCTTCCATCCAGTCAGCTAACGATGATGCCGACACGGACGCGGGCGTGGTAGACGATGACGAGCCAACGAACCCGTTCGTATCCTGACTGTGTTTTAGAGAAACCAATGGGGCGTCCGCTCTAATATGAGCGTCGCCCCATCTGGAAGACTTCGGTGAAGTCTTTTTGTTCACCCGGATATTAATATACCGGAACCTATTCCTTCTGCTCGTATTTGTCGATGAGCGACTGGTCGAAGTGCCCCTGCTGGAAGCAGTAGTCCATCGCGGCATTCAACAATACAGCCTGTTTCGTCCCGTATTCGATGCTTTTCAATTTCCATGCCCGCCAGTTCTCGACGGTGACGTTGCTACCGATTCTTTTCTCTTTCGGCGGCTGATGCGTTTCGGATGGTGCCGGTGTTTCAGGATGGGTTATGTCGGTGATGAGCCGTGCCCGACGGTCGGCTTCTTCCTCCGTGAGCGTTTGGGCGTGCATGTCGGCGGACGTTTGGACTGACTGGTCTGACGGTTCCTGCGTTTCAGGAACGGCCTGTGTCGGTTCCTGCTCCGTGTTCGGTTCGCTAATGTTTTCCGGTGATTCCAATGGGCGCATGTCACGCTTGTCCTGCATTCCTGTTGCGAAAGCGTTGCGTTTGATGTTCTTGACCATGATTGTCTACTTACTCCCCTGCTCCTGTTTTTATTCTTCCACCAGATTGATTTCAGACAGATAGTCGATGAGTTCCTGCACGACGCTGGAATATTCTTTGTTGTCGATTTCGGTTGTGCCGTACATGTTCTTGACGGCTTCACGTTCCGTGATGACGGTTTCGAACCGTGCGATGCCTTCCTCATCCAGTTCGCTGATGCTGTTCCGGGCGAGTTTCGTTCTCGGCTTTACGCGTGTCAACAGGACGATGCCGTTGCGTGCCGCCGCGTATGTGCGTCCCGCGTGGGTCAAATCGGATACGGATGGCTGGCATGGGATTATCACCACGTCGCCCGCGTTTATCGCCGCCTGCACCACTCCGGCGTCGGACGGTGGGGTGTCGATGATGACCCAGCCTGAATATTTTTCCCGGATGAGTTCCGGATTGTTCAATACGGCTTCGTTGGTTTGCACGACGGGGAATCCGAGCGTGTATGGTTCCGCGTCCGGATTGTCCTGTCTGCGTCTGCGGTTTTCCTGTTCGACGTACATTTCCCACATGGTCGCGCCGCCCGTGTTGTCGGAGTCCAAGACTGTGACTTGTTCTCCGCGTTTGTGCAATAGTTCGGCCAATGCCATTGATGTGGTTGTTTTTCCTGAACCGCCTTTGATGATGGCGACGGTGATGATGACCGTATGGTTTTTGACTCTCATGTTCTGGTTTCCTTTTTCTGCTTCCGGTGTGGACGGAATCATGGTGGGGGTATGTTTTTTTGTTTCGATGATAACAACGGCGAAAAGTCGGCACGCCGAACTGGAAAACCGTTCGGAGAAACATTCCAGTAAAACAATGGAACGGCGTACAGGTTTACAGGCGGAACGGAAAAACAGAAAGCCGCGTCCGCGATGAAACGGATACGGCCTTCTTTTCGTTTTTACCGCCGAACAAAAATCATTCGGTAGCAGTGAACACCAGTTTGCGAAGGAACTCCATGAACAGTGAACCGATATCAGGCATCTGGGCCGCGATATCCTTCATCCATTCACGCACGGGCAAACCCATGACCTCCAAGACACCGGTGATAATCCACACGAACAACAGGAACGCGCAGATGGTCAACGCGGTCATCAACGCGCGGGTGCTTTTCTGCAAGATGGCGAACACGACACTACCGGCGCAAATAATAATCATCAACAAAGTGAGGATTGCGCCCGTCGGCGTGAACACCCAAGAGAAGAACACAGTGAGCACGTCACCCAACGTTCGTCCCGCAGTGTCAGCGGCTTGGTTTCCTACCTCTTCCATTTTTCTAATCTCCTTGACGTTGGAAGGTTTACGAAAGGGAAACCGGCGTCGAATGCTGTGGAAGATGCTCAAAACATTCGACGCCGGATGGTCAAACCGACGTCACTTCATGAACGGCGGTTTGGGTGTCGGCTGTCCTCCGGTCGGCGGTTTCTTCATACGAAGATTGCCTACGGAGGGGAAACCTGTCAGGTTTGACGGGTTGGCGTCCACCGGCTGTTTGACGGTCGGGGAAGGTGTGGTTGGCGGTTGCATTCGAACCGACGGCTGTTGTCTTACCTGAGCTTGTGGCTGCGGTTGAGACTGCTGTCGCGGAGCTTGCGCCTGTACCGAACCCTGCTGTTGCGTCTGCCCGGAATCCACCGTGAATTTTCTACTCGGCTGAATTCCATTCGGGTTCATAGCCCGTTCGGCACCCGACGGCATCGTAGACCCCGGCAGTCCGGTCGTCGCAGTCCATTCCTTCTGCGCCATCCGCAAATGTTCCTCCGGAGATTGTTGCACCGGATTCTCGCGCATGTACGCCTGTTGCAGTGAATTGTTCACCGATTCAGGCATCGGAGTCGCATTGTCGGTTGCCTTCTGCCAAGTGGAGGCGGAGGACACGGCGGCGTCCATCGTTCCGGACGGCAGGGTCTCGCCGACAATCTTACCTGTCTCAGTGTTGTACACCGGCTGGTTGGCGTTCGTTTCGGGTTGAGCTGTCGCATTCTCATTAGGAGATTGATTGTTCTGGCTCATATACGCTTGGACAGAATCATCGACTTCACCGGAGGCCACGGCTTCTTGGAAAGCCTGTTCCGCATCCTCTTGAGACATGTGCTGGTTATTCGTGAAGTCTGCCATCATTCCCTCACGAACCTGATTGAACGCGGACTGTTCAGTCAACACCGGAGCCTGTCCTTGAGCATCGGCTGGAACCGATTCAGTTGGAGTGTCCACCGGAATCGTTTCCGTCTGACCGTCAGTCGGAATCGTCTCGGTCTGACCGTCAGTCGGAATAGGCGACGCGCCACCGGCACCACCGGTTTGGGTCGGGGCATTCGGAGTCGGAGCCGTCGGGGAAGGCATAGGACTGTCACCATCGGCGGAACCACCGTTACCGGTGCCGGAGAACGGAGACGACAACGGAGCGTCACCATTAGCCATGCCCAACACGTCGCGACGCCACTGGTCGCGTTTCCTCATACTGCCGGGAGCAGCGTTCCTGATGTCGCGGATTTTGTCCATCGCGGCTCCCGCACCCACCGCTAGGCCATGATGGAGGTTACGGTCGGTAGCTAGCTTTCCTGCGGCAATCAATCCCAACGGTGCGGTAATCGGATTGGAGAACAAAGCTCCTGCGACAGCGGCTTTCGCGGCGACCTTCGCTCCGCGTGCGGCTACGTTACGCAAAGGAGCGCTCTTCGCGGCTCGTGCGGCGAAAGCGAGACCGGCACCGGCCATTGCGGCTCCGGCTCCGGCGACTCTTGCCGCGCCTTGAAGTTTGCGTCCGGCATTGTTCAGATGGTTCATCCTTTGTGCTTTGCGTTGCACATCGTTGAGGGACATGCCCGGGTGACGTTGAGCGATACTATGGGCGAACGCCTCCGTATTGTCCTCTCCATGGAACTTGGAAACGGCTTCGTTCAACCGTCCCTTGAACTTGCCCGTGGAATCCTCAAAATGGAGTTTCGTACCGGCAAGACTTCCTCTCACCGTGCTCTTGTCCATTCGTGCCCAGTTCTTGCTTCCGCGTCCACGCGTCTGAATCGCCTCGAACTCCTTGGCGTTACGATTCATCAGATTCCTATCGCCCTGACTCAACGAATCCTGTTGCGCGCGGCTCATCTTGCTCAGGACGGTCGCGCTTTGACGTGCTCCGTTATGGGCCATGCCAGCGCCGGTACCGTTCGTGGACAAACGTCCGACACCATTGCCGCCACGACGGAATCCGCCACGCATGGCGCGAATCATACGGTACTGTCCAATCATGTGCATTCCCTTGCGAAGACCGGACGCCATTGCGGTTCCACCCGCCATTCCCATGAGAGCGTTGACGCTGAACGGATTACCACACTTCAACACTTTCGAACAGAACATGCCGATTGCGGCGAGAGCCAACACCGGACTCAATCCCGCAATCAACTGGTAGGTGAACGAACCACTGCTGGCAGAGGTGAACTTCAACGTCAGGCCACAAATGAATGTTGCGAGAGCGCCGAGCGCACCGTACAACGCTCCTACCATACTCAACTGGCAGGTGTACGTCGCCCAGTTCTTCAACGCCGTCTTCGGCTTCTCGCCAATCGGGAACGCTTGGACAAGGAACGTGACCACGAGGAACAACGCCATCATTATCAGCATGAGCTTCGTCAGTATTAGAACAAGGCTCAACAATCCCCAGACCACGAGATTGACGATGCCTCCGATAAGTGTTCCGCAAGCACCCAACGTATCGACGTTGTTGTTGCCATACATGTAGTCGATGGTTTTCTTCGCACCGCCCGTGACCGTGGAATCATCCTGAGCGTCACGAAGATTCGCCTCACTCCAAGTTCCGGAAACGTTCGGCACGTCGAAACGCCATCCGACCGTGGCGGAGTCGCCCCAGTTGGTGTCGTTCTGCTGGTCTTTATATGTTCCGTCATCCTCCTTGTTGATATCGGTGGAACGGGAGAAGATTACGGAACCCTGTTTGAGAATCGTCTGGCAGACCGAAGTGGTCTGTTGGATGGTTTCGTCTTCGCTGCCGTTCTGTTTCGCGTCCATCACGCCTTTGCCACCGTTGGTCGGTTTCACATTGTCCAAGTCGTCAATTTTGACGCGTACTTTCGTACTGCCGTTCTTGATGTTCTTGGTTCCTGTGTCACCGAGATTGTTGATGAGTGTCGCCCATCCGGCTCGCGCGTAGATTTCCTGATTGCGTTTCGTGCCACAGGTTTCCCAGAACACGCCCGCACGGCTGAGATATGTCGCGTTCTCCCTTTCCAACGGCTTGTCGGTGAAGTAAGGATTACGCGGGTCTACCCAACCGTCCACGGAGAACAGCCATTTGGCTCGCTGGTCGCTGATGTGCAACGCCATGGCCTTGTTGGTCAAATCCTTCTGGATGGTCGTGTTCGTGTTGGCTTTCATCTCCAACACGTGGCAGTAACCTTGCCGGGCGTTTTCCGCGATACGGAACGAGGATGTTCCGGTGGTCTGCGGGTTTCCGTACTGCATGGTCACGAACGAGCGAAGGGAGGTCTCCTCCCAAATACGGTTGATGGCCTTGGTGACGTTGCTTGTATCCTGATTGCCGTTGGACTTCGCCTGTTCGTCATATGCCTGATGCATGAAGTACAGGTAATCCTGACAATTGGTTTTCGCACCGTTCGCCGCATGATGGTAGGACATCATGTTTTTATCACTGTCGGCCATACCGTCAAGGTCGAGGTTGACCGAAAGCTTGTTGATGGTGTTGTTGATTGTCTGCACGACCCACCATGGGCTTCCGGTCGCCGGTTCTGTGGCGTTCTTCCCGGTCTTGGCCGCTCCAGCTCCAAGCATCGTGATTGAAGCGAAGCAGAGAACCATGATGACGATTCGTTTGCTCGCCTCTTTGACGGTGCCGATTTGGAATCCAGCCGCGCCAACCCAAGCCACGATGCCGAGCACTGCGATGGTGGCGGGGATGCCGCCGTCCATCAGACTTGTCACCATGGTGGACACTGCGGAGTCGATGTTCGCACCAGCCTGTTTCATTGGCTCGAACGAAGCGGCGAACTGGCTGATGGACAATGCGGAAGACCAGCAGACCTGAGTCAACTGCATCAGAATGTTGGGAAGGACGATATGGGTCTGCGAGCTGATGGTCTGCTTGACGTTCGAGAACCAACCGGCGACATCGCTGCCACTGTACGGTTCCGTACGCGAAGTGATTTCCCCAACGTAGTTTCCCCAACGTCCGGAAGGAAGACAACTAGAGATGTCTGATGTAGCACTGTCAGTTCCACCGTTGGCGCATGTTATCGTCGTGGTCGAATCGTTGACCTGTGTGGCGAACACGCTGGACGGCAAGACGAACAATGTCATGACCACGCACAACATCAGAATGACGAGCAGGTTCCTTCTACCCGCCCGTTTCACTGGGTCTCGATATTTTGTATTCAACGGATTTCCATTTCTTGAAGGTCGATAATGTTTTCCGGCTGAGTGGAATTCGGGTAGAAGACCTGCCCTTCAATCTTGCGGCTCTTCATATCCTGCAAGGTTCTCTTCCACCGTGTCTGTTGGGTGCGGTCTCTAATGGTGCCGACTGCGAAGAACGGAGCCAGTATTCCGCCCAACAGTACGAAGAACGAGCTGAACATGTATCCGAGCAACGGGGCGAATATGAGGCAAAGAGCCAAGCCCGCCAATGCGCCGACGATAACGGAGAACACGGTTTTGGAACGGGCCTCAGTGTTCTTGGTTATCTGGAACGTGTTCTTCCGTTCGATTTCCTCCGGGCCGGACACTTCCGTGATGTCGTCCATCGTCAACCTCGGATGCAAGGGACCTTTGTATCCTTCGTCTTCCTCATCGCTCATGATTCAACTCTTTTCGTACGTAAGGTTTTTAAAAGAAAACCGGAGTGGGAACAGAACCGGAAAGGTCCTCTTCGCATATCCACTCCGGTTTTCCTTCTGCGGATGTCAGATTCCCAGATAGGTCTTTCCACTGCTGCCAAACGCGTCAACGAACCAGTCAATCAACTTAAGAATTGCCGGAATGGTGATGGTCGGGCCAGCGAGAATGAATCCGACTGCGAGGACGACGAGAACACGACCGATGGTCGGGCAGAACATCTGCACGACTTTGTTCTGACGTCCCAACGCCTTGCAAATGCCACCGACGATAAGGCCGAGTGCGAGAAGCACTGCGGCGGCAAGACCGATGTTGGTCAACACGGTTCCCGCGCTACTGCTCAAAATGGTGTCGAACATCTTATGATAGGTGCTCTCAAGGCTGCTTCCAGCCAAGGTAATGGTTCCACCCATTTTTTGAGTTCCCTTTCGTTTTCCAAACGGAACTCTCCTGCATTTTTCATCCTATCAACCTACGCGGTTGTTTCCAGTCATAGCGAGGTTTTTAGGTTAAAAAAATCCGTCCGGAAGTTGAAAGTTCCGAACGGATTCTGAAAAGCGATATGATGAACGCTAAAAACTAGTCATCATCATCCATGTCACCATTGCGATAACCGTTATCGAAATCGTTCACATGAACAAGGAACGTCGGTTGCAACTGTTCTTGGGTTCGGGTACGCACAGCCGCCGCATAACGTGGAAGATTCATCACCGCGCCCGAACGCCAACCATCCTCACCATCATTGTTCGTCAAACGTTTCGCCGTCATATCGGCAATACGCGGAATCGTCGTATTGTATGTGATGAACGTCGAATAGCCGATGAACGAATCCAACATCGCGTCGGACAACTGGGTCGGATACTGGGTGGCGAACACGAGAAGAAGACCGAACGAACGACCCTGCTCACGCAACGCGGGCATGATACCGTCATTGCCGTTAGCCAACAAGCTCAACTCGTCACACACGAGCATCGTCCACTTGCCAGCCTTGTCCCAATCCTTGCAATGCGCGAACACCGTATTCCAGAAACGGTACATGAGCCAGCCGCCGAGAATCTTATCCATACGTTCCGGCAACGAATAACCATTATGCGGTGCGAGCACAATGTGATAATCGCCAGCATGGTCGAGAATGTTCGTCCAAGTCACTCTGCCACGACGTGCCGTGAACATGTGTTCGATGGGAAGGAACTGGTTCACCTTGTTCAACGAGGCGTTCGTCTTGGAGAGAATGTCACGGTCGGAACGAACCGTATGACCAGCCGCGTCCGGACGGCCATACAATTGCTCGGCGGCACGGGCGGCATACGTCATCTCCTCGAACATGTAGCCACTCTTCAATTCCATACTCAACGCGCGGCACACATGACCCAACGCTTTCGCGGAACCGGCCTGACCGTCGGAACCGCATAATGCGACGACTGCCCATCCGATTGGACTCAGCTGCATCCGCAACTGTTCCGCACCCGGATACGATTGTTCGAGCTGATGGCAACGTTTCACAATCTCGCTTTCCCAATCCTTGTTCGCGGATTCGGGATTATGCTTACGTTCCTCCTGCACGTAACGGTCAACCGCCACGCCGATGGTCAACGCTTGGGTGATGATGTTCTGCGAGTCGTTCAGAATATCACCGTCATCGAACGAGTAACGCATGGTCTTCGCCACGCTCGCCGCAGTCTCCATCGCATTATTCCCGTCCTTCATGCCAAGCATGTCCAAACATACGCTGTTCGGGTCGGCCAAATAAACGACGCGTTGCGGACTGGTGAAACCGTGACGTTTGCGATAACGTTCCAACACGTTAACACCGGTATCATCCTTCATCCAGAAGTGGATGATACGGGAGTCGCGTCCCCAGATTTTCGGACTGGTGGTTTCTCGTGCGCTGATGGCCCACTGGCTGATGCCATGGGTGAGCACGGTTTTACCGGAACCGGCCTCGCCGTTGATGGCGATACCGCCGAACAATTGCGACGGGTCGAGATAACAGTTACGTCCCGTATCATCCTTCCCAAGGAAGATGCCATCATGCGACAATACTTCCGGAACCGGATGCAACTCCTGTTTCATCGCCACTCCCTGAGTGACCGGAGTGAACACGGAACTTACGATAATCGGGGAAAGAATCAACGTGGTACGTTGCGCACCATAAGCCGACACGCGCTCCTTATGAGTGCGCACGCCAAGACGGGTCTGATTATCGGACTCGTTCGCGCCACGGTCGTTCGCAATCGCATAATATCTGCGTGGCGTTTGGAAAATATCATCCCACAACGTCCAATTCTTCCAACGGATGAACGCGAAGACAAGAAGCGGAACGAAAAGAATCGGAATGAACGTCGGAAGCGGAAGCAACCCCAACAGCAGGTAAAGCATGAGCGCCACCGCTCCACCAGCAATCTGAGGTCGCGGAATGTAAACGAACGGAATGCACGACAACAGCATGAGGAACAGGAACACGACCAACGTCACCGCAAGCAGTGGAAGCGCGATTCCGAAACCCCAAGCGGAATGGAACAATGGGAACACGCCATCCATCACGTATCCTCTTGCAAGACCGCACACACTCCAAATCACGGACAACACTTCCAACAGCATGCTGACGAACAGCAAACCGAATTTCGGACGGCTCGCATGACTGGACATGTTGGATATGAGCGGGCAGATGATTTGACCAATCTTCTGCGCAAGCTGTCGGTTACGCGAAACCTGACGGCAACCGAAACTCACACGGGCGCACATCGTGTTGGTCGAAGCAAGTTCGCTTGAATCCTCGACCGCATTGTATTCGTCGCTAATCCAATTACGAATACGAATCTGCTCGAAGTATCCCTGATTGCGAAGCGTGACGCTCACATAACTGTCCGGCGGCATGACCTTCTCGATGCTTGTACGAACGCCGGAATAGTTCGTCCGCATTTTCTCCATGTTGCTTTTCGAGTTCAACCGGGCACGGAACGGGATGAGAGGATGCGCCGCACTGTTCACGCCATCCGGCAACACCGGTTCCTCATCACCTTCGACCAGTCTCGCGTCAAAACCAGCCAACTGTCCGGCGTTGACGATTCCCTCGCCGTCGCCGTAAATATATTCCTTGACCGGCTCCTCGCCCTTCTTGATGAGGAGAAGGGTGCAACCATCCAGTTCGGCGGGAATGCTCTCCACTTTCGAACGTTGCTCGTCCGGGTCTAACTGTTGCAACGTTCTGGTTATCTGATACCAGTTCGGATTACCCATGTTTTACCTTCCTTTCCTTTTTTGTTTAATCATCCGTGCTCTGCTGATACAACTGCGCGTATGGGAAACCTTCCGGCTTCTGGAAAGTGGAA
Organism: Bifidobacterium sp. MSK.17.10; assembly: GCF_019129655.1. Lineage (NCBI taxonomy): Bacteria > Bacillati > Actinomycetota > Actinomycetes > Bifidobacteriales > Bifidobacteriaceae > Bifidobacterium > Bifidobacterium sp. MSK.17.10. Next base: position 70,564 of record NZ_JAHOJD010000005.1, read on the forward strand.
AGCCTCTCACGTAACGACAATTGGAGAAGCCACGTCGTCATCCGGACGGTTTTCTCCTTCGACTCCAACGCCCAACCCAATGTCACGTAACCATCGTTCACACTCGAATCATCGTTGATGGTTTCACGCATGACGCGGATTGTTTTGTTCGCAATCCGCCGGGAAGTGTTGAACATTATCGAATCCAACTGCCAGAGTCGTATCTTCCGTAATGCGGGAACACGTTGCATGTTCGCCATCAGAAACGGAATGACCAAATGTCTACGTCCCGTCTCACATAATGTCTGAACCTGTTGCAAAGCCCGCGCACGTTCCAATCTTGCTACATCCAACGCGTCCTGTGTCTGTTGGAATGATTCCTCAGTGGAGACCATCGCAATCCTTTCCAATGAAACCGTAGAAACCGCCACGGTACGCTTCCGGCATCGTCCAACCGGAAACGTCCCAACCCCAATCCTTTTTGATGATGTCCCGCGTCACGTCCCAACCCCATTCGCTGACTTTGCGAACGTCACGAACTTGCGGAGTGTATTGCACCCACTCGTCGGAGAAAATGTTGCGCCGTGTTCCACTCATGTCCGTATATTCACCGAACCTGTCGGTTGGAATTCCATGCTCGAACCATTCATCCCAAACCGCGACTCCCATTCGTTGCGACACGGTCGGATTGCCCACGACCATTTCCGTCATGCCTTGCGTGCGTTGTATCACCGCATTGAACGATTCGTAACCTTCGTTCGCCTTCGGTATCTGCAACCATACGCAGATGAGTCCGCGACGTTTCATCGGAGAGTAGGCGAGCATCTTCGCCCAGTTCTGCATCTTCTTATCCAATTCGCTGTTCGACGTTTGGATTTCGATACCCGCCAACACATTGTTCCGGCACAACGTCACCACATCGGTAGCGCAAGCCTTGCCGACTTTCGATTCGGCAACAGCCTGTGGGTCAACGCTACGGAATTTCCCCCAACCATCACCGGATGAAAATTTCACACGTGAATCGCGTGCCAACATCAATCCCGCGTGCGCCGCATAAGTGTTATGCCGAACATGGAAACGATTCCCCGCGTAATAGGAAACCGCCATCGTCTCACGCATCCACTTTTCCATCCCGTACAATTTCATCGCACGGTTGATAAGACGTGGACTGTTCGACGGTGAAAGCCAAACATGATTCACGGTCTGACCGTACAATCGTTCCGCCTGACTGAAACCGACGTTGATGATTCCTAAACGGTTCATCGCACCATACAGGTTCGGTTCGTCACGCTCGAAAGCGGGAGCGCCTTTGATGGAAAGTCCCGCACGCAGTTGGTCAACCGTGCATGTCTTCCAAGTGAACAATGCTCCGAGGATACTCGAAACGAGTTCGCTGTTCGCTTTCACCATTGTCTCCGCGAACAGTTTGTTCGCAACGAACCACGGGTGGGTCTGCGCGAACAATCCGGGATGCTCCATCTCGAACATGTCGTTGCCTTTATACCAGTCGGCAATGCTTCCGGTCTTCCAAAGATTCTCGTCGTTCGGGTCGAAAAGAAAACGGTCATCGAATGTCACTTACGCCCACGACCTTTCTTTCCTTCACTGTTCTTAGCGTTCGGATTGAATCTTTCCGGATTGAAACCACGGTCGGGCAAAGCCCAGTTAAGAATGTTCTCCCTAGCAAAAGCAAGACCGGGGTCATCCCATCTGACATCACCGTTGGCGATATGGTTGCTTGCCTCGACCGTCTGATATTCGGTTCCGAGAAACGTCCCATATCTCGTATAGTCGAGCCGTCTGTAACCTTGCAGTCCGACCGGAACAGTGTCCTTGATGCCGATGAGTTCCTTCGGAAGATGATGCTCAGCCAAGGCCGTCAGCAGATTCAACGCGTCTATCTGCGTCTGCCTTCCAGCCTTGACGATAACCAGACAAGGGTCTCCCGATTGAATGTATGGAAGCAGTAAACCGTTGGCGATATTCTCCCTATCATCCAAATCGTCCGCGCTGATTCGGTCAAGGTCGAGCACGACGAAATCCCACAGTCGGCGTGCCGCTTGGATGTACTGACGGTATATCTGCCAGTCCACTCCGATACCGGCTGGAGGTGCGAAACAGATATCGTATGGAACCCCAAGGTCACGTCCTCGATTGGCTCCAACCTGCACCTGCATGCCCGGTCGCCAGTCGGCTATCGTATGCAATGGCTTGTCCTGTCTCGGGTCAAAAAAACTACGTTGGCTGGACTGCCGGATGTTCCCGTCGATGAGTAGAACACGCAATCCGGCTTGCGACGCACGGTCTGCCAACTGTCGGCTGGACGTGGTCTTCCCCACTCCTCCGGTGTTGGATGTGATGGGTAGGAGAACCGCAGTCTCCTTCACTTTGTTTTGGAGGATATCGACTACGAGACGCTTGTCCGCAAGCTGGATTCCCCAATAAGTCCGTGCGAAATCAGCCACGCTCATGCGTAACATCTGTTCGCTCATGCCCATGGCTCCGACCGGTATCTGACCGGTGTTGCACCAGTAGACCATGTATCCGGCGTTGGCTATCGGAAGCCAGTTTCCAGCCCTGTCGGTGAAGATGATTCCTTTGAACCCGGAGGGCACCGGATGTCTTATCAGATAGTCGGCCTGTGCTTGAATATTGTCTGCGGCGGGCACCTGCCAACGCATGTTTCCGGCTCTCGTAAGGGCCTTTTTGATGGTTGTGAGTAGCCCTCCGGAGCCGATTATCAGGGAAATCGTTCGTTTTTCCAATAAGACCGCCTCCTGATGGGTCATGTTCCGTTGTTTTCATCGGAACGTTTACGGTTTTGTCCGAGTTCTGGCATTTATAGTTTTTGATATTTAGTTTTTTGTTGGTTTTGCTGTTGCTTTTTTTTCATTGCATTGGCTGTTCCTGTATTGATGTTACCTTGTTTTGATTGTCGTTGACCTTGTTAGTGAGACTATTGACCTTTTCGCTGTTGTCGTTTTGTGCTGTGGTTGTTGTGTGCCGTCGTGTTGATACTGGTGTTCGGTTTGTCTTGTGATGGTGTGGCTTGTTGCTTTTCTTGTTTCTTGGGGCGTTTGGGTACTGTTGTTCTTCTGTCCTGTATGTCATATGGGTTGATATGTTGTTCTTTTGGTGGATGGTTGCGTTGCCTCTGTTGTTTTCATACGTTGTATTCCCGATTTAGGGGTAGGCGTTTCTTCTTCTATTGTCCTTTTCTCTGTTGTTCTTTTCCTGATTATGTTGCTGGGTGTTGTCCTGTTCTTCTGTTGCTTCTATTTGCTTAGGATGTCTTCTCTTATTTCTCTTATGTTCTTCTTTTTCTTTTCTTTCTGGTTTTCTTGGTTCTTCTTTTTGATGTGATGGTGTTTGTTTTCTTTTTTCTGATTTTTGGTGGGGAGTGTTTTCTATCTTTTTGTCTTTTTGTTTTTTGGTTTTTCTCTTTTCTTTTTTGAGTCCGCTATTCATGTTGACCTACCGGCGTGGACTGGATGGTTTTCATGGTTTTTCTGATAATGGTCGGGTGCTGTTCCTTTTTTCATATTTGTTGGGGACTCTTTTTGGTTCCGCTTTTCTGTTGGAACTACCGGCGCGGGCGGCGCGGGGAATTGTTTTTCCCGTTTTCCCTGTTTAGGGATGCCGTCGGGCGTTACACTCGTAAATTGAAAATACAGAACACCTCGTTCCGACTGTTAACAGCCTGTACGACCGGAGTGTTCGCTGGATATGACGAAAGAAGGTATGATGCCAGACTTCACCAATTGGGGATTCAACAACAACCAGCAGTCGGAGCAGGACAATGGTTACGGTTCCGACAATTATGCTGAACCGGAGCAGTCTTCTGTCGAGGAGTCGCAGACGGAATCCGATTCTCTTAATCAGGAGAGTTCGGAACCTGTCGCTGACGTGTCCGCACCGGCTGATGGTGAGGACATGAACGTGGACGCTGAGTCCACTGAAACCGAAGACAAGCCGAAGGGGAAAGGTAAGGGCCGTTCCAATCGCAAACCGCGTGAAAAGACCATGCCGCACATCGAGGAACAGTTCGGCAAGAAGCTGATTCCTCTTGTCAAATCGTTGGATGACGAGCGTGTGGTTTCTCTTGCCAAGGCGTTGACCGATACGAAGAAGAGCACTCCGGAAGCAGTGCTGGACGTATTGACCGAGCCGAAGAACCAACGTCGAATCTCCGAGTTCGCGTCCGCGTTGGAAGGGTTGGCTACAGCCGAGCCGGGCATGATTGCCGCAGAGGTGACGTTGGTGTTCGCGCAGGGCAAGGATATGACCAACCTGCTGTTCTCCGTGCTGAACGCGGTCGCGCCGGAGAAGAATTTCGGCCGTCCAGTTGACGACCAGTCTCCTGCCGGAATGCGTAAGAACCTGAGCAAGATTGTCGATAATTGGGGTGACGGTGTTGACCTTTCCGTTATCGATGAGCTGAAAATCTGAGTTCCCATTCCGACATCATTGAGGGGAGTCGGCCTTACGGTCGGCTCCCCTCTTTTCAAGCTTGGACTATTGTCTGCGACGTAATCTCAAAGCGTCTTCGGACGAGTACACTCCGAACGGGCTGATGGTCACGCTGTATTTCGTTATACGATACGTCCACTCGTTCTGACTGTCGTTCAACTCCTTGAATCTATTTAGAAGATTCTGCTTGGAGAGGCTTTGCCTGCTTGCTGGAAGCAGTGATGGAAGGTCTGCCCGTTCGATGATGAGCCTATGGTCGTTCGGACAATACAATGCCGCCAATACGAGCAGGTCTATCGCTATGGCGCTACCCGCGTTGGGGTACAGACACTTCAACGGCATCTGCCGGACGTTCCTTGTCATCATTTTTACGAACGGTTCCGTGAACGTGATTTTCCGATGCTCGATAGTGAGACTGTCGGCGGTGATTTCGGTGTGTTCGACCGGCGTGACTTTGACTCCGTCCGCTCCGGTGAACTGGATTGACGAGAGCATGAGAAGCTGGTTCCGGACGGTAGTGCGTCCGTCTCCTCCACTGTTCAACCCGCATTTGTTGGCGAGGAAGAAGAAGTCGTCACCGATGGTGAGCGTGCGGGTTTCCGCATCCCATTCGCGGCTTGGCGTGTTGATGAGAGTGGTGATGATTATGCTTAACAGTCTCGGTACTCTACCGGAGAAACTGTTCTTGGTTTTCGCACGATAGGGTGCGAACAGCGGATAGGATTCCGCGGTGAGATAGCCGATATCGTAGCCGAGTATCGTATGATAGTCGGCTTTCAGGGTCTCCAGCCCATAGGTTCCTTCGTTCATTGTGTCTCCTTATAAAAATGACGGGCGTGTGGTTCCGTCGATAACACAATGATACCCCCAGTATTGTGAGGTCGGATACCAAAAGGTGCCGGTTGACAGCATCGTCAACCGGCACCCTTATAGGTTATAAGTCTTTCCTATCCGGCTTTGAACCGTTCCCATCCGTATCGGGTTTTTTATCCCTACCCACAGGTCTACGAAGTCCAGAACCGGATTGTCCGGCCACACGACGTTCCAATCGAAGCTGATACCGAATCTTCTCCAAGGTCTTCGACGTGTCAGTGATGTTCCCTTTACGGGCTTCACGAATCCACAGTTGACAACCCCGGTCGAGCATGACGACGTCGGATAGTTTCGGTTGCCTTCCGGAACGTTTCAGTGACTTCGCCGGTGTCTGGTTTTGGTGTTGCTCATCGTCGCACATTCCGCCCACCTTTCCTTTTCACTGGGGTGGGCGAGCTGGTGTTGCGCCCACTTTCTCGCTTGTTTCATAGCGGCTTTCTTGCCGCCGTTGAGAGTGTGGGCAGTACCGTTCGCAATGGGAGTGAAGAATCCTTCATCTTCCACTTCGGCGCTCCACAGATATGACATGAAACCGTTTCTGCGGACATTGATATCGAACTTGTATCCGTCACGGTTCACTGGTTGGAAACCTCCATCTTCAGAGAGTTGAAAGCATTGACGAACAGGTCGGTCGGAATGGTTTCCGAACCGGAAATCAAAGTCTTGCGGGCCAGATTGTCCACGGTTTGGACAAGCAGGGCCGGACTAACATCTTCTATGTCGATGTCGAGCGGTTGAACGTCGGCTTGGATGTTCAACTCCTTGAGTCGGCGCATGATGATGAGTCTTGAAGTCGCCTTGTCCGGTAGTGTCATATGAACCCGGACGTCGAACCTACGCCATGCGGCACGGTCTATAAGACTGCTCATGTTGGTGGCGCAGACGAGAATGCAATCATCTGGTAGCGTGTCGAATTTCTGGAGTACGAGATTGGTGGCTCGACGCATTTCGGCAACGTCATGGGAGTTGTCGCGTCGGGCAAGAAGCATGTCACATTCGTCTATGAACAGGAGCTTTCGTTCCATGTGGAGCCGGTCGAACACCAAGGCGATATTGGTTAACGTCTTACCGAGCTGACTGCTGATAACACGGTCTGCACGAAGAATAACACCGTCCAGTCCAAGCCTCTCCGACAGGATGGAAGCAAAGGTGGTCTTACCCGTACCGGGCGCTCCAGTGAGTATGATTCGATTACGGGGAGCGAGATTATGCGCTGTCAGAACATCCAGTTTCTTATACTCGGCAACCAGTCCGTCCAACAGTTTCCGCACGGTCTTATCCCACACAGGCTTATGAGTACCGTCCGGTGGGAGCAACGGTTCGGTCAACCAGTCAGCCGGTGTCAGATTCGTGTTGACGGCCAGACCCTTCTCGCGTTCCGACTCCGCCAGCCGACGTAGATTCGTGGTGTAAGCGGTCGGCTTGGCTTTCTCCACCGAGTCGGCCAGCAAGTCGATTTGCTGGGACAGTTTCAAATGGTCTCCGTTGCATGCAGCTCTGACCAGTCGAAGCATTTCCGTGCTGTTTAACATACTGACCTTCCTGCTTTCTGAAAATGATTCTTGTCAATAAACGTTATGGTCAATGTTTGGGAAGTAGAAGGAAATATAAATACGGCAGTCTTCCAATCTCTATTTGAGAGAGGAACCATAGACGATGATGGAACCCACCGAAACCGACAACACCAGCAGTGACACGACGGTCATCAGCCGATAGTTGAACAGGTCTGAACGGGATTTCTCGTCAGGCATCCGACTCATTCTTCCTATCGACAGTCGAGCGTAATGCACCAGCGCGGTCAAGCTCAACGCCGACAATATTATGAGAGAAACCATGCAACATATCTGCTCTTTGGAATACATCAGACGCCTTTACGAAGCCACAAATCTGGATGGTCGAGATACGGGTACAGTTCGGGAATCTTTCGCACAGCTTCCCGAATCCAACCGTTCTCGCAGATACGTTCTAAATAATCTAATGGCTTGCGTTGCAGGGACTTCGACTTGGTGTTCCGTGCCTTGTGGATTGCTTCCACAGCCTTCTTGTTCGCCTGTTGGAATGTGATTTTCCCTTTGGCCTTATCGTCCGAAATGGTTTGCAACCTTGCTATCAGACGGTTGATGGTAGCCATATCCTTGGCGTATGGGCGTGCCGGAATGGCTGTTCTGCTTATGCCTTCCTTGCCGAATCCGTTGCCGCTCAAACCGTTGCCTTCCTTTCCTTTTTACGGCTATGGTCTCGATGTTTGCCCCACCGTTCCGGGCTGTCCAAGTCCGGGTAAACCAAGCCCATCTCGTTTGCCGCTTCACGAATCCAACCGTTGGTGCAAAGCTTGCAGAGTCTTACCATGGGGCCGCTCGTGGCGCGTGGCATTCCTCCGTTGGCGGTCGCCACCGCGTCCACGGCGAGATGGTTCGCCTCCTCATATGAGATTGTTCCGTCGCTTTTACCGTCGGCTATCTCCCACAATCTTTTACGCAGATTGAAGAGCTTCTTGGCCTTCTCGAACGTTGGATGGTATGTCTGTATGGTTTCCGGCATTGTCCTGTCCGAATACTCCTTTCAGTGTTGTCCACTGTGCTCGGATTGCGTTTTTCAGGTCAGAGTCCGGCCTGTTGGAAACGGCCAATCCAATATTTGTAGTCGGCGTCCGCATACGCTTTGTTGCATGTGGTGAGAATTTCCTGATATCGGACTTGAAGGTCGGGTTGGTATCGTTCAGTGGACTTCGGGAGCACTGTGGTCATGGCCCCATGGTTGAACAGCAACACCTCACGGTCAGCGGCCTCGTGTTCGAGTTTGCGGTCGATTCCCTCAAACCATTGGTGTACCTCGTCGTCGTTTGGCAGTCGGCCTTCGCCAATCATTCTGCTCATGGTGTCCTTGAGGTCGAGCAGCGCGTCCTGCATGCGTTCGTTCTTGAACAGGAGTCGTTCCACTTCGGTTCTCGGCTCTCGTTCGGTGTTGTTTTTATCGTCCATTGGTTTCCTTCGTTCTTGCGAACATGCCTATGCCCCAGTCCGTTCGGGCTGGGGCATTCCTTTTTTGTTTTTAGGCGTCGAGTTTCTTGATGAAGTGAGCGAACAGTGCGGTGGAGCTGAGTAGGAATGTGATGCTGGTGATTGCCATTACCACGTGGCCGTAATCCTGTCTCCACATGAGGAATGCGCTGACGATTGTGATGAGTGTCAGTGTCAGGTTGATGTTGTTTTCCGTCTGTTTGCTCATGGTTTCTTCTTTTTGTTCTGGCGTGTTGGGGAGGTGTGCGACTCCCTTTTTTGTGGACGATTCCAGTATAACAAAGGGTATGGTCGAACGCAAATCATCCGACCGCGAATCCCCGAACGCTTGCATACCCCCACCTAGTGTGTTAAGCTGACCTCGCCCACACAAAACATTCCACAGGAACGGAAAAGACCACAGAAACAATGAGCGCAACCAAATACGACAACGGCAACACATCCGCACTCCAAATCGTCGGCAACGAGGGAACCAACAAGCTCACAATCCTCCAATCCCCCAGCTTCGGCAAGGAACTCATGTTCACCATCACCGACAGCGACACCGCGACCAGCGTCGTCGTCAACGATATAGAAACCCTCCGCAAAATCAGAGACTTCCTCAACGAAAGCATCCACTGGATGGAAGCGTGAACCATGGTCGAAGACACCGTTTGCACCATCGGCGTATATGGTGGCCGACAACCGTCCATACTCGTCAACAACCATCTCGTCTACGGTCGAATACCAGACTCCGAAACCCAGCCGGACATCATCGCGGACGTTCCGAAGAACAGGCTCGTTGCCAACCTCAACCCAGCCTCCGACGGCATGACGGACAGTCCCAGACTTCCGTTGGAACTGTTCGCCGCATGGCTCGCCAACGGTGACGTGGGCCTCAGCTCGCTCGCCATCGTCCAACGGCTCACCGGAATCACAATGACCGTGAACGGCACGCGCGAACATGGTTGCGAGGACACTCCGAAAGACCCCGGAGACCTACGTCGGATACTCGGAATGTTCGACATGGTGCCAGTCGCACGTGCCTATCTGAGTCTCATGCGCGACGTGTCGGACGATTGGAAAACCATCATCGACCATTGGAGCGAACTCGAAAAACAGTATCGGAAAGAGGAACACAATCCATCCGGTTGCGCCCCCAAAACCTACCGGATGCTGAAACGATTGAAGGAAGGAAACCATGCCTAACAAAGACATCAAAACCGAACCACGGTTCATGACCATGATTCAGAAAGACCTCCTCCCGACATGCAAGGCGTTGAATCTCGACGTTGACTCATTCGCCAACGCGCGGACAGTGTTCATCGACCGTGACAGCGTGGGACGGATTCTCTCCTACATGAGCGACCATGAAATCAACCCCGAATGGTACGGCCTACTGCCTGATAATCTGTTCGTCGGAACCGGACTGCCAGTCCTCACCGGCGTCGAAGGAGAATACTTCGCCCGTATGACCGGACGGAACCTCACCAAGAAAGTCGCGGCGAAAACATTCATCGCGGATATGGAAGCCTACTGGCTGAGCAAAGACAATCTGAAACGGACTGACGGTACGAAAAGCAGCGGAACCACGCTCGGTTTCGGACGTTGCTCCGGAATGCGTGAGGCCAGCCGATACAACGAACGCATCTTCAAAAACAACGAATACGAGTACACGAACCCCGTGGACGAGTACGGCATCGACACTGTTTCACGTTACCGTCAGGTTGGTGAAATCTACAATGAGGTCGGCCAATGCTTCAAGGGAATGGCACAGGCGCGTACTCCCCTCGCACCATTCGTCTTCCTCACCCATAAGGAATACGAGGGCGGACTGGACACGGTTGTGAACCACTGCCCATACATCACCCATTCGGACGCCACCCGCATCATCGACGGAATGAAACAGTTCCCTCCGAAACGAAGCGTGGACAGGTTCATGCTCGCGTTCACCATGACCGCGTTCGCGTTCGCCATGAATCAGGTCGAGGAATCCGAACAGTACGAGACGGTCGAAGTGAAACCACCGAAAACCGAAATCAGACGGCATTCCGGCGCTCCGAAAACCACGTTGCTCATCCATTTGAAACCGGAAGAGCCAGCACCCAAGGCCACGCCATCCTACGCCAGTGAAACCGACGAATACGATTGGGACAGCATCACCGGACGGGTCGAAACCATCACACCGGACGTTGCCAAGGAAATGCTCGGCGTGAACACCAACAACCGCAACGTGAGCCGCACACAGGTCGAACTGTTCGCCCGAACCATGGCGCAGAAGGCTTGGAAAATGAACGGCGAAGCCATCAAATTCAGCAACACGGGACGCTTGTTGGACGGACAGCACAGGCTCCTCGCATGCGTCGAATCCGGTGTTCCGTTCCGCACTCTGGTCATTCGCGGACTGCCCGAAGACACGCAGGAGACCATGGATGCGGGCAAGGTCCGCACCATGGCTAACGTGCTCGAACTGAAAGGCCGTAACAACGCCAAACAGCTTTCCACCGTGGCCCGTTCCATCTATCTGAGCGAACAGTTGGGTGTGGAAGCCGCATGCGTCAACAACATGTCACCGACCCGAAATGAACTGCTGACGTTCATCGAAAGCACTCCGCAATTGGAGGATACGCTACGACAGGCCAGCACGTTCTACACGAAAAGCAATCATCTCATGTCCACCAGCATGGCCGCGCTCCTCTACTGGACGTTCAACGAAATCGACGGTGAGGCGTGCGAACGGTTCTTCGACATGCTCGCCTCCGGCGCTAACCTTGACGAGGGAAGCCCCATTCTCGTACTCCGCAACACGCTGTTCGATATCAATAAGCGTGGAGCGCACAGCGACCGTCCAACCCGCCGACGCATCGTCGGAATCACCATCAAAGCGTGGAACAAATGGCGTGAGGGAGCGACTGTGAAACTCCTCAAATTCTCTCCGAACGAACAGTTCCCGGACGCAATCTGACCTTGGAAAGGACGAACAAAAGCATGGTCGAAAAACCGAAAAAACCGAACACATCCCCGGCGAAGCTTCTGACCGCAGACGAGGCTTTGGCCTTGGGAAGACGGCCGGAAGTCGTCAACGTCTTGAAAAACAAGCACGGATGGTGGGTAATCTTCACCACCCAATTCCAAGACGAAGTGACCCTCCGATATCTGCAAGGGGAACGTCCCTCGGAGATATTCCGCAGTCACAATCTCGGACCGGAAGTCCTCGGATACAAGCGCATAGAACGTTGCGTATACCGGTGGGTCAACCATCCCAGCAAATCCCGTGTCAAACGTTGGCAAACGGAACACCGCCTGTATGAGACGTTGAACAAGAATCAGACCAACACCGGCAAGAAGGAGAACAACGACAAGTGAGCGTCCCCACACCAATCCACAAGGACATGGCCGAACAAGTATTGTTGGGGGCCATGCTTCAAGACGCGGAAACGTTGGACAAGGTCATCAGCCAACTTTCCGAAGAGGACTTCTACCAGCCGACCAACCAGACCATCTTCCATAATATAAAGGAACTGGCCGCAGACAATAACCGTGTGGACGCGCAAATGCTGTCCTCGCACATGATGGACAACGGACAGTTGGAACAGGTCGGCGGCATCGACTACATCGCCCAGCTTGTCGGCTCCGCGCCCACGTCGAACAACAGTGACTATTTCATCAAGCAGATTCGTGACGCGGCCATCCTCCGCCACATCAACATGGTCGGACAGCAGTTGCAACAGATGAGCAACGTATCCGACGCGTCAGCCGAAGATGTGCTCAGCAAATCGTTGGAGGCCGCGTTCTCGTTGGAGGATTCAAGCCGTTCCGAAGACGACGAGTTGAAGACCGCATACCGCCTGTCCGACGAAATGCTCCAACAGTTGGATGAAATGTCACAGAATCCGAACGAGTTCGGAACACCCACCGGCTTCCGTGACATCGACGCGTTGACGCACGGATTGCAAGCCGGACAAATGGTCATAGTCGCGGGCCGTCCGGGCATGGGCAAGAGTACTCTCGGCATGGATTTCGCGCGTAACGCCGCACTGCACAAGGGTCTGCCGACTGTGATTTTCAGTCTGGAAATGGGCGGTCACGAACTCATGCAACGCATGTTCGCAGCCGAAACAGGCATCCGTCTCGCATCGTTCCAACATCCCGAGAATCTGAACTCGAATGATTGGAACAAACTCAACGCGCTCTGCCATCAGGTCGAGAAGGCACCATTGTGGGTTGACGATTCCGCCATCATCAACATGAGCACCATCCGTGCGAAATGCCGTGCTCTCAGCCGCAAGGTCAACGGGTTGAAGCTTATCGTCATCGACTACCTGCAACTCATGTCCTCCGGTAAAACCGTCGAGAACCGTCAGCAGGAAGTGTCGAACTTCTCCCGCCAATGCAAAATGCTCGCCAAGGAACTGCAATGCCCCGTGGTCGTGCTCTCCCAGTTGAACCGTAATGCGGAACAGCGTGCCGACAAGAAGCCGGAACTGTCCGACCTGAGAGAGTCCGGTTCCATCGAACAGGACGCCGACATGGTGTTCCTCGTGCATCGTCCCGAATACTACGACCGTGAGGAACGTCCGGGCGAAGCCGACGTGATTCTCGCCAAACATCGCAACGGGCCTACCGAAACGTTCAATCTCGCGTTCATGGGCGAATGCTCCAAATTCGCGGACATGGCCGCAGACTTCGAAAACGAGTTCTGAAACAAGTTCTATCATAGTGGGCACTCCCACAAAAAAGAAAGGAAAAAGTCAATGCCAACAACATTGATAATCGTCGCGGCAGTGGCGATACTCATCATCCTGCTCGCAACCGCAAGCTACAAGGTCTGCCCCGCCGACCGAGTCATGGTCATCACCGGGCCGGGCGGACGACGCTTCGTCTCCGGCGGAAGCGCGTTCATCATACCGTTCATCATGCGCGTGGACTGGCTCTCCCTCGGAGCGGTGCAGTCGCTCCTGAGAACCGACACGCCGATTCCGACGAAGGACGCAATCCTCATCGACGTGAACGCCGTCGCGAACTTCCAGATAGCATCCGAGACCATGACCGTGGACGAGAACGGTAAACAGGTGAAGGCGTTGGAGAACGCCGCCAAGAACTATCTGAACCAGTCCAAGGAGCGCATGGAGAAGGACGTGACGCAGGTGCTTTTGGGCAAGCTGCGCGAGGTCATCGGCAAGACCGAGTTGAAGGAGCTCATGGAGAACAGGGACACGTTCGCTGCGACCGTGGCCGAATCCGCCCGCGTGGACATGGAACGGCTTGGCCTTCAATTGACCACGTTCAACATTCAAGACTTCACCGACCGTCAGAACGTCATCGCCAACATGGGCGCTGAAATGGCCGCCGAAATCAGCCGGAATGCGAAGCTCGCGTCCATCAACGCGGAACAGGATGTGGCCGTCCGTCAGAACCAGCTCGACCTGAAACGAGCCGAACTCCAATCCATCTCCGACAAGGCGCAGGCCGAGGCTGACGCGGTGAAGGGCATCACCGCCGCCGAACAGTCCAAGACCCTCAAGGTCAAGGAGCAGGAGGCGGAAATCGCCGCCGCCGAAAAGAAGGCAGTCCTCGAACAGAAGAACGCCGAAATCGAAGAGCAAAAACTGAACGCGACCATCCGCAAGAAGGCCGACGCCGACAGATACGCCGCCGAACAGCAGGCCGACGCGCAAGTGTACACGACCCGCAAGCATGCGGATGCGGAACTGTATCTACGCCAGCAGGAGGCTCAGGCCACCCAATCCACCGCCGACGCGGACGCGCACGCGACCGAGGTCAAAGGCAAGGCTGAAGGCTCCGCCGCACAGGCCAAGGGCGTGGGCGAGGCGGAGGCAATCCGCGCTCAGGGCGAGGCGTACAACTCGATGAACAACACGTACATCCTCGCCCAACAGTACATTCAGATTCTCCCCGACATGGTTCGAGCCGCCGCCGAACCGCTCACCAAGGTAGACCACATCACCATGTATGGCGACGGAAACAGCACGAAGCTCGTGGGCGACACGGTGAACAGTGTGAGCCAGTTGAGTGAGGGATTGTCTCAATCCTTGGGCATCGATTTGAAAGCCATACTGAACAGTATGGTGGCCGGTCATGCCGCCGGTTCCGCACTAGGTGGGAAAGGTTCCGAACAGTCCGGAAACTAACCTGCTCAGGGGCATGTTGGAGGGTATGGGAAGCCATGCCCTCCTTTATTTTTCAAAGGCTGAAAGAGTCCTTTTCGAAGGTTTTTAATGGGGTGTGTGCGGTATATTAGGAATGTAATCCGATATTGACCCCGTTCGATGAATGAACGCGCGCCGGGTCTAGTAAGGAAAGGAAAACAAAGGTGAAAACCAAAAACCTGTTGAAGGCAACGGTCGCCACGCTTGTGGCCGGTGCCATGGGTTTGGCTGGAGTCGGCTCCGCCATGGCGGCTGATGCTCGTGTTGACGCATCCAAGCTTGGTGCGGCTGCTCGTCAGACGTTGACCGTCACTGCTAATGGTGATATCAGCAATCGCACGTTGAAGGCTGTGCCGCTCGCCTACTATTCGTATGCGCAGACTGATGGTACTAATATTACTGGCTTTGACTTGATTGACGCGGGCAAGGCTTCTGCTATCGCTGACGCATTGACTAAAGCCAATATCGACACCAAGTCCAAGAAAGACCAGACTGCCGGATACGACTATAATGCGTCCAATCCGATGGTGTGGGTCGTACAGAACTTGCTTGATTCCGAGAACAGTCCGTGGGCTGGCAAGCTTCGTGACTTCCTCGACCAGTTGAAGAACGAGACCGCCGTCACCGGCGACAAGGGCACCGCGTTCGCCAAGGGCGCCGACGCCCAGCACATGACCGCATCCGTCCGTCCGGGCGTATATGCGGTAGTGGACACCACCGTCAAGGGCGAGGCATCCATCGTCATGTTCAACGGCACTGGCATCGACGGCAAGACTATGTTGAAGAACGGCGCCAAGACCTACACACTGGGCACCGTGAACTATAAGGTACACAGCACCACCGTCACGAAGAAGATTACCGCCGCCGAAAACGGCACCGTCGAAAACAGTGGCGCGACCGCCGAAACCGCTATCGGCAAGAAGGTCAGCTTCGAAATGACCAGCAAAGTGCCGAACTGGACTGGCTACGACAAGTACTATTACGCCATCAACGATACGTATTCCAAGGGCCTGACCTATGACGCGGCCAAGGACAACATGGTCGTGACCGTGGACGGTAAGACCCTCATCCGCGACACCGATTACAAGGTCACTACTGAGGATGGCAAGTTCCACATCATCTTCGCTCCGACCACCGGTGACTCCACCACCGCATCCGACATCGTGGCGATGAAAGCCAAGTTCCCGGTCGATGCCGCCGTCAAAGTCACTTACGACATGTATGTGAACAAGAACGCCGTCTCCGGCACCGCCGACACCAACACCAACAACGTCGAATACTCCCACAACCCGAACACTGTCACCGACCATAAGACCACTCCGGGCCAGACCGACAAGGTGTACGTCGGCAAGTTCACCCTCACCAAGCACGACACGAACAACGCGCCGCTCGCCGGAGCTGAGTTCAAGGTGTACGAGGGCAACCAGACCGCCACTCCGGTCAAGTTCATCAAGGTGAACGACAATACGTACCGTAAGGCCGACCTGACCGAGAGCACCGGCACCACCGACACCGTCACCAGCGTCGCTACTAGCAATGGCGTGCTCACTCTGACTGGTCTCGACGGCAAGTACACGGTCAAGGAGACAAAGAGTCCGTTCAATGGCTCCATCCTGCCGCAGTTCACCCTGACCATCAAGGTGAACCAATCGAACGGCTCCTACACGCTCAGTCAGTTCGATAAGGACGCCAACAATCTGGCTTCCGAGAACGCCGACCATCTGGGTGTGACCGTCATCAACGCCCGTAACATTGCCGACATGCCGAAGACCGGTGCGGTCTGGCTGTCCATCTTCGGCGTGATGACCGTCCTGTTGGCTGGCGCTTCCGCCCTGCTGCTTCGTCGCAAGGCGTGAGAGTCGTATGAGAAAACTTTTCTGACCGTTTGACGGCTGGAAAAGCATGAAATGTTCCGCTTGGCGTGTCGGGAACCCAAATATCGACACGCCACCTTTTAGATTCTTTATAACCGCATGGGAGGGGTTTTGGGAAAACATACGGCGAAACCGAAAGGCTTGGGAAATCGAGCCATAGCGGGACTCCTCTGCCTAATCCTATCCGCCCTGTCCGGAACCATCCCATTCATCCTCATGATTTCGAATAGCAGCCAATCCAACCGGTTGACTGACTCCCACGCGCAAGCCGTGGAAAACACTGACGTGAAACGAATCGCCCAAGAGTATGCGGACGCGAAAGCCTACAATCAACGCCTATACGAGGAGGGTCAGCCCATTCTTGGTGAGGCGGAAGACCCTTGGACGGGCGTCAACAAGTCCGAAACGGACAACACGTATCGGAAGCAACTATCCACCCCCAAGGATGGGGTCATGGCTACCATCAAATATCCACGCTTGGGCATCAACCTGCCCATCCGGCATGGCACGTCGCAAAACGTGTTGGCCGCTGGAGCCGGACACTTATACGGTTCCAGTCTCCCCGTCGGCGGCAAGAACACGCATACTGTCATATCCGCGCATACGGGTTTGGCCGACCAGCTCATGTTCGACAAGCTACGCGGCTTCGGCAGTGAAGCCAAAAAAGGTGACGTCTTCTATCTGATAACCGCCGGACATACGCTCGCCTACAAGGTCACGAGCATCAATGTGGTAGACCCGTCCGACTTTTCTAAACTGAAAATCGTCACAGGAAAAGACCTCGCCACACTCCTAACCTGCACGCCATACGGCATCAACAACAAGCGACTCCTAGTGACCGGCACGCGCGCCAGCATGCCACACCCCGCACCCAAACCCGAAAACGCGCCGAAAGACCACACGAACCAATGGCTCATACTGTACGTCGGCGGCTTCTGGCTTGCGGTAATCATCATCACCATTCTCATCATCCGTAGAAAAAACCACGCAAAGAAGGAACACTAATGAGTATTCTCAAAAAGCATGTGGCACATCCGGTAGCATTATTGGCCGCAATCGCCACACTGGCATCCGGCCTGACATGCATGACCAATCCGGTGGCTTCTCCGACAGCGCATGCGGACGAGTTGAAACCCGCGTATGCTACTGCGAAAATCGTTAAGAAAGCCGACGGTACGGGGCATGGCACGAGTTCTCAAACGTTCGTGAATTCGAAGAACGGGTTCGCCACGGGCGATGATTCCCCTACCGATGGCGTGGTCGCATCCGGTGATACGGTCGAATATTCATTGACGTTGAACTTCAACGCGGCGGGCAAACGCACCATCAACGTGAAGTTCGACTTGGACGACGCACCGTATTTGCAGACTGCTGACGGTGGTGGCTTCTGCCAGCCGGGACAACTCGTCACCGCGAAGAAAAACAGTGACGGCTCCTGCTCCTACACGATTCCAGCCGGTGGCGTGGAAACCATGACCCAAACCTTCTATCTGAAAGCATTGGATACGGGAGGCTTGGTCAAGCCGGGTCAGATTCCGAAAATCGTCGTCGCCCGCGAAGGTGGAACGTCAACCACGTATCGTACGGATGAGCTGACTGTAGTATCCGCTCCGGCGGCTGACTTGGTCATTGACAATGGTGGCAATCCGGTGAAAGGACAATACTCGTATGAGCATCGTACTTATTGGAGTCAGAACACCGACGCGACCGGCGATTTCACTATTCGTGCCGACGCGTTGACCTATCCGGGTTATTCGTCCACGAAGGGCGCGTCCACCAGCATCGATTGGACTACCAAAGTGGATATTTCCGACTTCCCGCAGGGCACCGTGTGGACTGTAGGCGGTCAGCGGATTACCCGTAACAGTGATAAAGAACAGTATTTGACCGTATCCAGTGGCAAAAACGGTGCGGCGGCGACAATCAGCTACAGGATTCCCGCCGGAACCGACGCGCTCAAAAACATGAAAGAAGGAGACGTCAAATATTACGATGTCCACCTTGTTCCCGACGAAACCGTGTTCAGCGTCAAAGACGATAACGGCGGCGCACTGTTGAACATGGGCAAGGGCGGCGAACCCGGCTGGAACATTGGACGGGACAAGAGCACCTACAACAAGGATACGGGTGCCCGCGTCGGCTATCCGTACGCGAACAATGACTGGTCACGGGCCATCATCCAACGTACGAAGCCGACTCCGGCTGGCAAGATTCCAGTGTTCGGCAAGGGATTGCAACGGCCTAACACTGCGTCCAAGACCATGTTCGACAAGGAGAACCTGCTGTTCAAGGACGCTGAGGGCAAGGCCGACGTCTACCACTATTACTCTGACGGTTCGGGTGACACCGTGTCCCGTGGCACGCAGGTCAAAACCATATTGGAAATGTATGCGGCGAACGTGACCGAAAGCCAGTTGAAGAACACGACTCCGACCATGCAGGACTCTTGGGATAACACGCAAATGAAGTGGGACGGTAGTCTGACCGTCACCCAAGGCGGCACCCCGCTAGCCGACTACAAGTTCCAATGGTGCGACAGCAAGAACACTTGGCATGACGGCGAACCATCGGATGCGGACGCTCCGAACGTAACCAAAGTGCGGGTGATTCTCAACCCCGACACGTTGACGTTGGGACAGAACGCGCCACCCGTCCAAGTCACATTCGACACCCTAGCCATCGCGGACGTGTCGAACGGCAACGTGCGTGCTTCGGACACTCTGACAGCATGGCTCACCGGGAACGATAAGGAAAGCGTCAATGACTGGGTGTGGATTGCCAAACCAGTGGACCCCACCACCACTATCGGAATCGATCTGAAAGCCTACGACGGTGAAGGCAACCAAGTGTACGACAGTACCCGCGCTACCGCCGACGACAACAGCGGCGTGTTGACACCCGGTATGCGCGCGGACTATACGGTCAATGAACAGTTGAGGACGGTGCTCCTATCCAATACAAGCATGACGCCGACCATCACCGTTCCTAAGCCTAAAGGCTTGTATAATCCGACCTGTGATGATTCGTTCTGGCAGATGAACGTGGTTGGGGACAATCTCGTGTTCACTCCACGCTCCGGCAAGGTCACGCCGGAAGTTGACCGTATTGGCTCCGCCACTCTGCCCGACCTGCATTTCAGCGGCACCGTATCCAATCTCGCAACCGGCACCGTGACCGCCACGGCAAGCATGAGCGTGGACGTTGACGAAAACGGCGCACTGCGGGCTCGGACCATCAAGAGCAATATTGCGAGCGTCCCGTTCACCGTTTCCAATGCGGAAACCAACAGTGGCATCATGCGAGTGAAAACCCCGAAGGCGGAAATCAACGACCCGTTGGCGTGGGAGTTCAACGTGTACGGCAAGGGTGGCGGTCACACCGGCACCATGGACAGCATGCTACTTTTTCCTATGAATGGTGACGACAAGTATGTTCAGGACAAGCTGGAGGAATACGACCGTGGATACAGTGACTACCACGGCTCCTACAAGCTGACCCAGCCTGTCACCGTCAATAAGGATAATTCCACTAAGACGACCGTCTACTATTCGACCACCACAGGCAAAAAGTCGGACAATCCCGCCGACTATGAATGGAAGACATGGGAACAGTTGACGGACGAGGATAAGACCAAAATCACAGCCATCCGCCTGACCAGCGAGGTCGTAGCATCCGACGAGCAAATGTCCACCAGCGCCGTGAACGGCACCATCACCCTCAGTCCGAACGACAATGTGAAAGACGACAAGTACACGCTGTGGCTTGGCCGTAACTATTATTCCGACGCTTCCGACAAACCGGCGGGCAACCAGCCGTGGCCTGACGTGGCGAAGGTAGTGGCCGGTAGCATCAGCGGCACCGTCTGGTGGGATAAGGATGAGAACACGCTCATCGGTGACAGTGAGGAACGTATCGAAGGCGTGGAAGTCACCCTCGGCAAGCAGGATTCAAGCGGCGGCTGGCCGACCGTCAAAACGGTGAAGACCGACAAGGACGGCTACTACGAGTTCAACCTGCTCCACTCCGGCACCTACCGTACTTCGGTGAAACGCAACACTGGCACCAGTACGGGTGATGGCGTGCAGACGCAGGTCAAAACCTACTATGGCAAGCTCGAAAACGTGACGAACACGCGAAGCTGGTCGAACAAAATCAAATCCAACGCGACAGACACATCCGACAATATCAGCTTGGGTATCGGCATCGACCAGAAAAACGTGGACTACGGGTATGCGAAGCCAGACCCGAAAGCCACCGTGGACAAAACCGTCACCGGCACCAGTTGCACCGATACGAAATGCGTTATCAACTGGGATGTCAAAGTACAGAATTCTGGCACTAGTCGTTTTGACACGTCCAGTGTCGTTTCTGACCGTATGAGCGCTGATGTGCATGATGTTTCCGCTACCGCCGGTACGGTTTCCATCGAGTCTGGTGGTGCGAAGCAGGTTGCGACGAGTGGCGACCATAAGTTTGTGTTGACGAATGAGGGCTTGTTGTATGCGTGGGGTAATAACCAGTATGGTCAGCTTGGTTTCAAGCCTGACACGACGAATTCTGCGACTCCGGTGAACGTGAACAAGCCGACCATGGTCAACGGTGGTTGGCTGAAAGTCGCCGCCGGTGGCAAGCATTCCGCCGCCATCAGCACGGACGGCCACCTGTATACGACTGGTTGGAATGGTAGCGGCCAATTGGGTACGGGTGATACGGACAATCGTTTCGAATGGACGGAAGTCGCTTCGGATAAGACGTTCACCGACGTGGCATGCGGCAACCAGTTCACCGTCGCCATCGCCAGCGACGGAACCCTGTGGGCCACGGGAAACATTGACGACAAGTCTTACACGAGTCTGACCCAGATTAGCTCCGTCACATCCACGCAAGTCAGCGCAAGCATGGACTCGTTCATCGCATTGACCGAGAACGGCGGAAGCCTGTATGCGAGCGCTTCGACCGCATTAACCCCAAAGGGAAGCGGCTATATGCAGGTGGCCGCCGCATTCGGTCGAGTATACGCGTTGACCGATTCGGGCACCGTCCAACTGGTAGCCACCCTGAACTACGACGGCTATTCGCCCGACGTGTCCAGTCTGAAGGACATCGCACGCATCAGCGGCGGCTATCAGACCTTGTACGCCATCGACAAGAACCAACACTTGTGGGCCGCAGGCTGGAATGGTGACGGACAATTGGCGAACGGCAAGACCGGCAACGGCATGTATTGGACGAACGGCAAGACCGATAACAACACGGACATCATCGGCACGCCAGTCGATACGGGCATCATCGCATCCGACGTGGCGGGTGGCGACCGTGACGTGCTCATTCTCGGCAAACAGGTCATGATTGCGGGCTTCGACCCGTATGGTGACGGTAAGACGGGTGGCGCGCGTTCCACCGGTTTGAAAGGTATGGCAGTATCGTCCGACCCGACCGCTGTACCTGTCGAACCCGCAAGCGAAACCACTGAGAATGGGTTGACTACCCGCACCTACAATCTGCCATATTCGATTGAGCCGGGCGGTTACGTCATCTACCATTTCACCGGCACAGTTGACCGTGAGACCGCTGACATGACGGGCAAAGACCAGTCATACATCGACTCGTGGGTGAAAGAGCATACGAAGACCATTCTCAACCAAGCATGGTTCGACTCCGAACACACGCCATACTCGGGCACGCCGCACGCAAGCGGCAAAAACAAGCCGAACACTCCGGACGCTACGAAACTGGACGCCAACACGAATGATGTGACCGGCAATCCGACCTGCCGCACCGACACGGACTATACGGAGGAAGGACGCCAACACTGGTTCAGCACATCTGACGAGGATTCCTGCGACCAAGTCGGCACCATCATCACACCAACCACCACCGCGAAGAAACTCGGTTCCATCAGCGGCCTGTATTGGGAGGACACCAACAAGAACGGCATTCAAGATGAAGGTGAGAACACGCATTTCGCCGGTCAAACGGTCATTCTGACTGACGAGAACGGCAAACAGTTGGCAACCACCAAGACCGACAAGGATGGCAAGTACATTTTCGAACGTCTGGACGCGAACGGCAACAAATACCGTATCCAATTCACCAAAGTGAACCACCGGGACTTCACCACGCCGGATGTGGGAGACAAGACTACTGCGACGGATGAAAGCTCCACCGATTCGGACGCTTACACGGACGAAGACAACAAGCTGACCATTACCCTCACCCAAGATGCTCCAACCAAGGAGCATGTGAATGCGGGTGTCCTACCTGAAACATGGTTGGCGACCATGCCGCACACGGGCATGGGATTGCTGTTGCCGCTCCTCATGCTCGTCAGCGTCAGCGGACTCGTCACGGCAATCATCCTCCTACGAAAGAAGGAACAGTGAAAGGAACAAGAATGGGCGAACACGCCACACAATCACATGGGAGCCGCCATTTGGTTCGGCGGCTCCTCGCCACCCTCGCCATCGTGAGCGCGGTCTGCGGCGGATTCCTCACCGGTAGTGCGGTGGCCGCCGAACCGGCCAAATGCAATACTGGCGTGGACAAGGTTTGCTACGCGGGCTATAACGCGGCGGGTTTGAAACAGATTGCCGACGATTTGAGCGAGAAAGGCAAGGGAAGCTCCTACTATGCGGAAATGGAAGACAACCTGACCAAGGGCGCGCAAGGTTCCCTCACTCTAACGGACGGGTCGAATCTGCCGTTCAAACTCATCGGCATCCTCCACGACGACAAGGCCGACGGTAGCGGTAAAAAGGCTGGTTTGACGTTCATGGCGTGGAACGCGTTACCGAAAGCGTACTGCATGAACGGAACTATGCCCAATGACAGCACCATTGCGTGTTCTTCTGACGGCTACACCAACAAAGGCGGGTGGCGTGACAGCAACCTCCGCAAATGGATGAACAACGGGGAAATCTGGAACCAATTCCCCACGGACTTCCAAACTAATGTCACAACCGTGCTGAAACAAACCAACAACATGAGCTACGGATATTCACCCGGTTCGAGCGCGTCGGCCACGGCTGACAAGGTGTGGCTCGTATCCTACCGTGAACTCGTACCAACCTTATACAATGGTTGGAAGACCTATGATGGTTTCCAAGCGTGGAGTCAGGAGGGAACCCAATACGAGTTCTTCCGTACCGCGAACGGTTTGGTGTCGAATAATTATTCAAGCAATAGCAAGATTGCCAACATCAACAAGACCGTTTCCGGTTCCACTCCTCTTGGTGCTGACGGCGGCTATTGGTGGGAGCGTTCGCCCAGCCCGGACGACGGCAATGGTTTCCTCCTAGTGCACTCGAACGGCGACCCCGGCTACGGCGACTATGCCGACTGCCGCTACTCCGTTGTCCCCGCTTTCTCCTTCTAATCCCCAATCCTCGGGTGGTGGGGTTCATCCCCACCACCCCTCCAAACTCAAATCTCACACAAAAAGGAGTCTTATGACAGTCCCCGCAAGCAAACGCACTAAAGCCAAAAGCGAATATGCGAATCAGGCAAGAATCGTGCTCTTGGCTACCAGAAATCTTTTCCGCAAGTGGCCTAAAAGCCGTAATTATATTGAAACGATGCACGTCATGCATATCGCCTACGAAATGTATTCATCCGCCTACAGTGCCGACATCATTTATGCGAGCACCGTAGAAGAGCATGAGATGAAACTGCAACTGTTGTGCAAGGCCCAAGGCATGCTGAACTCACTCTCCGGTCTTGTGGACGATTGGATGGAGTTTCCTCCACGGGAAAAAGACTTGGAAGCCTACAGGAAATATCCGGAAGGAGACCCTAGATACAATCCAGTGGTCAAGGAGAAGAAATTCGTGAACTATGCGGGAACCCTCTACAAGGCGATGGGCGTGTTCACCGGAGCCGTCAAGTATGAGCGAGACCAGTTGAAGAAAGCTAAAAACGCCGAGTCGAAAACGAACACTATAATGAATTCTTAGGCGCAAGCCTAAAATATAATTGAATAAAATCGGCCATATCCAAACTATGGTGACACCGTTTCCGGTTCCACTCCTCTTGGTGCTAACAACAACAATTGGTGGGAGCGTTCGCCCAACCCGAACAACAACAACAATTTCCTCCAAGTGAACTCGAACGGCGACCCCAGCAACAACAACAATGCCAACTACCGCTACTCCGTTGTCCCCGATTCCTCTTACTGAACCTAACATCAGATAGGCCAGTAGCCCAATAGGTGAAAGCCTCCCGAAGGGGAAGGGGATATGGTCGAATGCGCGACCCCTCGAAAATGGGTTGCGTGTGAACTAGGTTGAGGGAGATATTAAGACTGTCGGAAACGACGGATACTCGCCCCTTAAGCTGGGCGTCCAACATCATTGCATGTCTTGGGTTGTTGCCGACGACCTGCCCCCAACCATTCTTTTCTCTTTCCCTAGTGAAGGAAGCATTAAAATCGTGAATGCGAGTCAAAGACGTAGAAGACGCCAACGCAGACTGCAACAACGCTCGGACGATAAGTACAGGAAGCTCCACCGTTACATCGACTTCCAACAAACATTCGGATTCGACGCGCTCTACCAAGCCGCAAGAAAATGCAAACGCGGCGTCACGTGGAAAAACACAGTGTTGAACTTCGACAATAGGCGTGCCGTCAACTGTTGGAAACTCGCCCAAGAATTGGAGGACGGCACATACAAGAAGAGAGCGCCAATCCGATTCGACATTTCCGAACGTGGCAAGCTTCGCCATATCAGCGCGGTCTCATTCCGAGACCGGGTGGTGCAACGCGCTCTGTGCGATAACAGTCTTGTACCCATCGTGGAAAGCCAACTGATATATGATAATGCGGCGAGCCTTCCGAAACGTGGAACATCGTTCGCCCGAAAACGGTTTGAACTACACTATAAGCGAGCTTTGGGTAAATGGGAGCATCCGTATGCTGTCATATTCGACTGTTCCAACTATTTCGGCAGTATCAGTTCCCAACGCGCGTTCGATATGATTTCCACCCTGTACCGGAGCATCGCCCGCACCGGACGGGAGAAGCAGGATGTGGAACGGATTCTAACCGTATTGAGAATCTTCGTATTGGACGAACCTCACTTAGGGTTAGGTAATCAGACGAGCCAAACCATGGCTATCTGGTATTTGAACAAGGTTGACCACTGGTGCATGTCGCAAGGATTCTACGGACGGTATATGGATGATGCCTACTGTTTCTGCGAGAATTGTGAACAGGCCGAACGTGTGCTGGCCGGTTACGAGCGGCGTGTCAACCAATTGGGATTGCGGTTGAACAAGCATAAGACCCGCATAGTGGACTGTCATACCGGTCAACTCACATTCCTGAAACGCGTATACAGCGTACAGGATGACGGCAGTATTCTTATCCGCATGCACCATAAGGCGTTGCGTGCAAGCCGACGGCATGCGCGTAACCTTATCCGCTCATATGATGGCGTGCATGTGGGATTACGGACAGTTCAGGATTCTTGGACGAGCCATGAGAGCACACTGTCGGGTCTAACTCACCGTCGTGGACTGTGCGCTCGGGAGAAAGCGTGGTATCGGAGGCATTGTGAAATGCGGAAGCTGGCTTTTCACCCGTGATATCCCGGACTTTCCAGATTGTGTGGTGGAGGGGCGTAATCTGCTGGAAGCTTTGGATGGGACGAGAAAAAGATAGGCCGTCCAATTAGCAGAAATGGTGGCGCAGAATCTTCCGCTTCCTCGGGAGAGTCGTTTGGATGAGATTTCGTGCGGCTTGGATTGCATCGTATTCCACATCGGCATGCTTGTCGGCTAGTTTTTCTTCCCGGCTTGGTGTTACACTGGGTTTACTTGCATTTCCTTCCTCGGGACTTCGCCCATGTGGGGCTTTAGAGGTTATCGGCGTATTGGTTAGAGTATGCCGTTTGAGTGAAAGGAAACTGTCATGGCAGGTTTCGATGATATTACGGTCACTCGCAGTGATGTCCGTTTGAAGGTTAAGGCTCCGTATAATCCGTTGTTCGCCCGTCGCTCCCGCGCGTTGGGTGGAACGTTTGATGACAAGTTGAAGACTTGGACGTTCGATATGCGTGTGGAAAGGCTGGTGTTCGAAGCTTTAGACAAATATTTCTGGTGGCATGAGGGAGTGGACGCTGAAAAGCGTGTCACTCTAACCATTGACCCCTACGACTACTTGTACGCGTACTCCAAGCAGGATAGCGACATTATCTGGTTCGCTGGTCGAATCCTAGTCGAAAAATATCAGCCCGACCGTCCGCCGCGCATGATGCCGAATGTGGCTCTCGTGGATGGCATGTGGCCTAAAACCGGCTTGTATACGGGGTTGAATCTCAGTCCCGACAAACTCCGATTATTGGTATGGGATGTTCCCACCAGTTTTCTGGAACGATTGTCGTCCGGCAAGTATGAGTTGTCTGAGCCGGATGGTGACACGTTGACTGCGGTTGACGTTCGTATTCGGGCCGTGGAGGAACGGTTAGGCCGGTTGAGGGAACTCCGAACCCGACTCACCTCTAATAGTGAGGATGGTGAATGATGCTCTCCGTGCCGATTAATGGTCAAGTCCAGCCGCGTCTCATTCCGCCCACGTTCGTGGAAGACAACATCAGCGACATGTTCAAGGCCGTGGACGCCGGACACAATATCGTCGTGACGGCAGTGGACGGATACGGTAATCGAACCAGTATTACCACGCCGGATAATGTGAATCATGACATGCTGGGGCGTCCTCTCGAATTCGCGTCCCATCCCGTACTGATGCGGAATGTGCGCCGTTGGATGGTTTGGCTGTTGCAAGCGCAATACTGCAAGGATTACAAGTGGGATACGAACAGGCTTGGAGGTTGGATGGAAGTGTTGGGCTTACCCGCCGACCTTAATATTCCCGTAACGGAGGAACATTTACGCATGTTGAAACCCGTATTCAACAAAGACGACGCCGACCCGTATCAACTTGCCGCACGATACGACAAGCAACATTACGACACATGCGCCCTCAGCACTCTCATACGGTTAGCCGAACAAACCACGCCAAACTATGCCCTGAACAATCCCACTCGCTGGTGCCAAACCGACCGATACCGCAAACTCAGCATCCAACCCAATCCAAAAGAAAACTGGGACGGAATGGACAGAGTACGCGACTGTTGGAGCGGATGCGAATGGGCATACCCCGCATTGGAACGCTACTACAATCCGATTCGACTATTACGCGACGAATACCGGCGGGGAGGACTACCTGAAACCTTCCACTATCCAGTGCAAACGTCGAGGGGCGAATACCGGTTGGCGAAAGGACAAATCAGCCCCCACGCAACAATCCTCCTCAACGGCAAGCCTGTAGGACTCATGTTCAGCGACGATTGTGAGGAACCATTCACCGACCGGATGCCACCCGAATGGTGCGCCACACCCTTACCGGAAAACTATAAGACCACGCCACTCAACCGAAACATTCCCGTAAACGGCGAATTCAAGCCATCATTCCAGCAAGCCATGCTGGGATTCGTGGAATGGTATGAGAAAACGCACAAGGGATAGAAAAAAGAAAAGCCCCTCAATCGAGGGACTTTTTCAGTAAATGTCACATGGTGTCGGGATTGAATTCTTCCAGTTCGTCCACCCTAGGCAAGTTCAACCCGCGCTTCTCAATGTTGACGTCAGTCCAAGCTTGGAGGGTGTCGATATCGTATTCCTTGGGGAGCACTCGCTCGGCTTCGACGCCAATGAGGACGAAAAGCAGACGCTTAGACGCATACCAAATGGTTGGCCTTCCGCTTGTACAGTTCATTGTCCTGATGGGCAAGCTTTTCGATGGCAAAGAGGTTCAAGCCGGTGCCAAAACTACTCCCCCGAGCGTTCGCTGATATTCTCCCTCATCTGTAAATACGCCCCATGCTCACGTAAATAATCCCGCAAATACGGCATCTTGAAAGCGACTTCACCATAACCGACTGGCTCAATTAAATCGTTCTCAATCAGCTTGGTTCTATACACGTTGGCGAACTGCGGCGAACGGTTCAACCGACGGGCGATTTCACCCGTATTCGACACCGTATCGTCCACCGACATGGCAAGCAGATAGTTCACCGCATGAGAAGGCAAGCCATGCAATGCTGGGGCGTGAACCATATCCCCTAGTTTGGCTTGGGCTTTTTCGATACCCTTGACTGCGTCCCTCTCGGTCACTTGATTCACATGACCGTTGGTTTCGGAAACCCTCCAAGCCCAATAACCCACCAGCTGAATCATGAACGGATAACCGTGAGTGGCGTTGGTCAACCGTATCAACGTTTCCATTCCGGCTTTCTTCTCCCCGCTGAAAGACTCCTCGAATGCTTTCAGAACCTTCTCCGTTGGCACGGAACCCAAATGATACCGTTCAGCCCGCTGAAGGAAAGTGATGGCATTATCCGACAGCACGTCGTTCACGGCGGACGGCAGTCCGGCGAAAATGAACGCGATGTTCCGTCCCTCGCGGATAAGATGTTGCACGGCAGTGGACAAAGCCCTGATTTCGTCCATGGAACCGGATTGCACTTCGTCCAATGTGATGAGAATGCCTTGCTTGTTCTCGTTCATCTTGTCCAAACGTTTGCAGACCGCTTGACGTAACGTCAAGGAACGTTCCTCGTTGTGTTCGAGTTCGATTCTTCCCAAACTCAGTTCCAGATTCCCGACATCCCCTTTCAATCCGACGCTAGGCATGTTATAGGCGGATATGCGAGTCGTGTCTTTGCCGGTAAGTGCGTCCACCAGTCTTTGGGTGAAGCCTCTATCGGCGCTTTCGTTGTAGACCTTCCAGCCTTGCTTCTGCGCGTGTGTTCCTAACGTGTCCAGCATGACTGTTTTTCCTACGCCTCTGGCTCCGGTGAGGAACATCAGCCGTCCGGGGCTTCCTACACCGTCTTTCAGCGCATAGTCGAAGTCTTCGATGATTTCTTCTCGTCCGACGAGTATCGGTGGGATACGTCCGGCAGTTGGTTTGAATGGGTTGGTCATGTCTGTTTCCTTGATTTTATAATAATTATAATAAGTATAATACTTTAAAAAAGCATGTACTAAAGGGCTGAGTTCGATAATGGGCGAGCTTTGTCGAGAGTAGAGGTTGACTTTTCTAAAAGGCATTGAGGGGACGGTTTCCGTTTTGGTTTCCGTCCCTTTTTGTGTTGTTCCCACACTTGGAGTATACTGGAATCGTTCACATAAAAAAAGTTGAAAAAACAAGGAGAAAAAAATGAATAAGCCCGCATACTTCAAGCAGTTCGGCGCAGATGACTACAACATCTTCGCCAATGGCAACAAGTCGTATGTCATGAGCCGTTTCAACGACGACCCCGAGGGCGTCTACTACATGCTTTTCGAGCATGTCGAGGGTCAGACCGGCGTCAGCTATTACATGTTGGACAATATTCCCGAGACTGTTTTGGACGGTGTTTCCGACGGTGGATATACCGATAGGGAGTTTGCTTCGAGGATTGTCGGTCAGGATAGGTTTGTCCACAATATTCATATCCGTAGGCTTCTGCGTCATTCCGCAATTGGTGCCTGAGTTTTTTGGGTAGATAACGCTCTTCTTGTCTTTTTGGCTGGGAGGACGTTTTTTGTTTTCTGGGGGTTGTTTGTGTGTTTTTGGGCGTGTCGTTTTCACAGACACTATATACTGGGATTGTTCACACAAAAAGATAAAAGAAAACCAAGGAGCAAAAAATGAGCAACATCGACAGCATCATCGAACGCATCAACAACCTCATGGCAATAGCCGAAAACGAAGCGTCCAGCGACAATGAGGCGCAAATGGCGTTCGAGCGGGCGCAGAAACTCATTAACGAATATCGTATCGAAGACTGGAAACGCGACCACACCCGCACGAACAAGCCAATCATCGAACGTGGCGTGAACGTAAGCAAAACCACCATCTACCATCAGCAAGGCTACCTTGCGACCATCATCGCCCAAGCTAACGAATGCCGCGCCTACATTCACGAAAGCCGGTGTGGCGGAAGGGTCGAGGAACGTGCCGTCATGTTCGTAGGCGAGGAGGACGATGTGAACGCCGCAGTCATTCTCTTCCAAAGCATCGACCTATACTGCTCAGTCCACGCCCGCACTAGCTACGCGGACATGATTGACCAGCACGCCAAAGCGTACTATGAGAACAACAAGGAATACGTCGAAACGCATTACAGACATGAATCTTATCCGACGCTGACGGAATGCAAACAGTACATGCGTCGTGATTATCCACGCGCCAAGTTCTACTATGGTTATCGCGGTGGATTCAACGAACGTTTGAGCGAACGTTTCGAGGAGCTTCGCAAGCAGAGCTTGGACATTCCCTCCGGTCGTGAGCTTGTGGCCCGCAAGAGCCAGCGTGTCAACGACTATTTCGACAATCTCGAACTGGAAGCAGCTCGCGTCGCCACCGCCCGTGGTAGCAAGGCTGGGTTCGTTTGTGGTGTGAGCGACGCGAACAATGTGGGTTTGGGCTTGTCTGAAATGGGTGTTTCGTCCCACGCTTTGCTGAATGCCTGACTTTTCAGCCCGCTTCCTTGTTTTTGGGAGGTGGGCTGTTTTTGTTTTTTCACCAAATATGGTATACTGGGATTGTTCACACAAAAGATAGGTTCCAACAAGGAGGAACAAAAATGATTAACACAATCGTCAACCTCAAAATCACCAAGCTACGCGAACTCTCCACCTTGTCAGTGGATAGTGAATATCTCACAATAGACTACTTGGACGAGGATGGCGAAGAACAGCGAATCGAAAGACTCACCCACGAGGAAGACCTTGGCGAATACAATGTCAAGACCGACCTTTGGGAGGACATTCTCGAAGATTGGCGGCTCACCAAGCCGATTCCAGTACCCTCTGCTGAAAAAGAAGACTGGAAACTGCTGGAAGACTATGTTTGGAACCTCACCGACTCGAAGTATCAAGAACTGTCGGACAATCGCAATAAACTATACGAAGCCGACGACGTGGCGAGCATTCTCCGCAGCATCAGCCGTCTCAGCGACGTTGGGCGAGCCACGTTGAACGAACTGCTGGACAATGGTTCCAAGGACGCGGAGGACGAGTATGAGGAACAGTGGAACCGTATCGTTCCGCTCCGTCAGGCGGACGGCGAGGAAGAATAGGAGGAACGGGAAAATGAAGGCACGAGACGTTAGCTTCTTCAAGAAGAACGCTTGGAAGGGCACGTATTCCAGCATCCTCACCATTCCGGTTGAATCGTTGGCCGACAAGTGTTTCGGCGCTTGGTTGGATATAGAGGACACGAATTTTGCGGAAGCGACACTACCGGACGAGAAGCTTGCCGGACGGTTCCGTGAGCTGGTCGATTCCGACGCCGAACAGGCGGAATGGGATGAATTCTATACTTCCGTTGGCAAGGCTTTTTCCGCCATGTCGGTGGATGAACTGGCGTCCAAGTTCGTTGAGCTGAACGACCCTGCGACCATTCGTCGTGTTCTTTGGGGTTACGGGGACAAATGGTATCTCGATTCCGATTGCGAGTATGAGTTCTGACCGTCGGGTTTTAGCGTCTCTCTCTTAGGTGGGTGGGGCGCTTTTTATTTGGCGTGTCGTACCCAACATGATATATACTGGAATTGTTCACACAAACAAGGGTTCGTAAAACCCATCACCAAAAGGAGAAAAAATGCATATCAAGGATGTTCTGCTTATGACGCTTGTCACCATCGCTTTCGGCGGGGTGGCAACCGCAGTCGCGTTCGGCATCTACTCGTTCGGCACTTGGCTGTTCACGTTTGGCCGCACGTTCGGTATTGTATCCGTGTGCGCCATTACGGTGGTGTTGTTGACCGTCGCGGTTGAGGTTCGTTTGAGTATGAATCGATAGTTTTGGTTTGTGGCCCCGTCGTTTTGGCGGGGCTTTTTGTGTGGACGTGTCTTATTTTGTACATTTATCCAAACATGCTATACTGGAATTGTTCACATAAAGAGTTGACGCAACAAAGGAGAAAAGCACCATGATTCGCAAAACCATCTACGAACGACTCTTCGACCAGCTCACCAACGACCCCTGCATAAAGGACGCCGAACCCACCCCCGACCGCAACGGCGTCAACATCACCTTCACACTGGGCGAAGGCGTATGGTTCTACACCGCCAAGGAAAAACCCCTCCCCGACGGACGCCACCTGTGGACCGGCGGCATCTACAACACACCGGACGCGGCCAACACCATGCCCGCCACACTCGCCCCGCAGACCTTGGATAAACTGGACGCCGACCACCTGCACATGGCCGTCGCCACGGCACTGGGGGTCAGGTCATGAGCGCCAATAACAAGGAACTGCCCACCATCCTCACCATCGCGGACACCATGGTGTACCTGCACTGCTCCCGCCAGCACGTGTACGACCTCATCAAGTCGGGACGAATCCGCACCTACAAGGTCATGCACCGCCGATATATAGATGCGGACTCGCTCGCCCGCATATTCCGATAGGAGACAACCTACAATGCTGAAGACGCCAAACGTAAGCCGAGTAATACAGATGCCCGCCGACCTGTACCGGCAGACCATGCAATACGCCGACGATAACGAACTCACGTGGAACGCGGCGGTGAGAGCACTGGTCGAACGGGGGCTGAGGCAAACCGTCGAACCGTGCGGGGGGCTGTCATGACTGGGGACAGGCTACTCGCGTTCTTTCTCAAGGGCGTGTGGCAGGGGTTGAAAATAGCCCTCATACCGCACGCCCGTCTGCGTGACCCGTTGGTGCCTATGCCGACCGTGCGCGATTGGCTCGACATGTACGGCGGCACCCGCATGGACGCGGACATGTTCGACCGTTGCGAGAGCGAATGGTACGCACTGCTGGAGCAACGGAAACGTCGGATGAGCGCGTTCCTCGCGGGCGGATACGCGGGCACGTGGATGTATGCGATTGGGGTGCTCGTACTGTTGGGGTTGGTCGGCTGGCTGATCTGGCAGCTGATTCCCTGAGGTTCTAAACCCGTCGGATTCGACGGGTTTAGCTTTTTGCGGCTTGGTCTTCCGCTTCTAGGCGCTGGTCGGCATTTTTTGTTTTTCGTATTGTGATATTTCAGACCATGTGTTATAGTGGTCATGTCCACACAAAAAGGGTTCGTCCCCACAACAACAAAAGGAGAAAACATGAACACCATCCAGCCAATCGCATTCGACAACGGCACCATCAGCATCGTCGCAAGCGACAACACCTACGACCACGCCTACGCAGACAGGCCCATGACCGAAGCCATCGTGGAAACCTCCCACCACAAGCCCAATCCAATCAACTGGAAGCACGTCGTGTCCAATTGCGACGAACGTTGGAACCTTATCAAAGGCAACGTGTGCTTGGCTGTCCTGAGCGGCAACTGGGACGTTTTCGAGAACCGCCACGAAAACAGAATCATGCTCGTCACCCGCAAGGGAACCCGCATCCTCTGACCCACGCTAAAAGCCTCGGGGAGAAGCGTTGTCCAGACCGCTTCTCCCCTCTCTCATATCCGACAAAAAAGAAAGGAAGCCTTGTATGAAAGAACGGGATATCTCGCTGGAAAACGACCTCATGATGTTAGGTCAGGAACCGATGGACGAACCCGACTCGTCCACCACCATCGAACTTCAAAGAGTAGTCAAAGAGACGGAACGGAAAATGTTGAAACCACCGGCACCGCCCGTGGAAGCTGAAAAGAAGAACGTTCCTAAGCCCGTCGAACCGAAGAACGACCCTACAGTCAATACGGAACCTAAAGCAAAGACCGAAACCGTGTCCGCAAAAGAACCGAAGACCTACAAGCCGACCATCCCACGCAAACATTCAAAACCCGTCAAATCCACGCCAACCCTCACCAACCCCTACGCTCCCGTCAAATACGACTGCAACGGCAAATGGCGTCAACTCGTGGCCGGAATCGCCATCATCGGCGTTCTCGTGGCGGTAATCGCCCTACTGGTAGGAGCCAAAACATATTGGCGGTTCATCACCGTAGGAGTATTAGCCGCTTTCGCCATGCTCCCACTTTACAGTTGGTTTGATGAACTCGAACGGGATATGGCCGTCAAAGCCGTGGAAAAGGATTACAGGATTCGTATTCTGCAAGCGAACGGTGGCGGTGGACTGGTGGAAGTTTATTACACGTTCCAGCAGAATCCGACCGTCAAAGCTGGTGTTGTTTCCTATGGTCACGGCTTGGCGTGGTTGCGGAACGCGGACGGTAAGAAGATTGTCGGACGTGGCAAACCGTTGGGCTGATTGAGTTAATCTGGAAGCAATCACACCCAGTACGATGAACTACCGTGAGGCTTAAGCCGTCACGGTAGTTCATTATTAGTCAAAGTCCGACGGTTCACCATTGACATAGTTCAAAAACTGGTCGAAGGCATATTGCGCGGTATCCTCATAACGGCATGGCTTCGGCCGTGCGTTCTTTTCCTGCTCTTTCTGCTCTATCAACTGGTCTATTTGGCTTTGCTCATTGCGGTGTTGCCATGAGAGGGGTTCGTTGCCTTGGGCTAGGTTCTCATACACCGTGTATTCGTGCCCGCGATAGCTGTAGACAAGATAGACCATATGTGCGTCGTATCCGTGTCCGTAGTATTTTCTAACGAACGTCGCTTTTCGCATTGCTGTCCCTTTCAACCAATCTCGCGCTCGGCACGCTCCCAAATCTTCTGGCGAATCTCACTGTCCTCGGAGAACATCGCACCCAACTCCAACACTTGACGGACGGCTTCGCGGTATTCCTCCAAACGGTCATGCAAGGCTATATACGCGTCGCTTTTGAAAGCCTGATTGATGAACGAGTCCGGCATATCGCGCATGACTTTGACCAGCATGTAACGTCCCACCTCGTCCGCGTTCTCCCAAGCGTCCATGACACGCTCACGCGTGGCCCACTGCGGCTTGCGGGCCAGTACATGCGCCACATCCTGCGAGTTAAGGCGGGCCAACACTTCGCTCATCTTGTCTTCATCGGTCAGAAGAGCCGCCTGAACGCGAATCTGACTGTTGGGATTGTCCAGCCAATGTTCGACGCATTCCCCATCGAAGTTATGGTGGTAGATAAGGGTTTTGACCACACGCTCGTCCGACTCCTCGAAGAAGAGGTGAGGGTCTGCGTTCTTCGCCGCCACGAGTCGAATCTGATAATCCTCGTCGTGGGACAAACCGTTCGACGTTTCCTTGTCGAGCTTGCCGAACTTGTTGAGCATTGTGGCCGCTTTCTTGCGAATCTCGGCGCTTCTGTCATGCAGGGCCACTTTGGATAGTTCCTTGACGGGTAGTTTCTTTTCGTCGTATACGCGCCAGTCGAAATAGTAGTTACGGACTTTCAGAGGCAGTTCGGAAAGTTTGCCTGAGTCGAAATGCTGTCTGATGTTGGCAAGTTCGTCTTCGCCTTTTTGGGTGAGAGTCCAGTCGCCCGTCTCGTTTTCCTGAATAAGTCCGGCTTTGGCGAGTTTGGTGATATCACGGTCGGGGAATACTCTGCGTTCGCTTTCACGCTCGAATCGCATGAATTCGTAGACTGCGGTTTCATTCCAGTTGATGTTGCTCATTTTTGCTCCTTGGCTTCCATGTTTTTGTGTGAACAATTCCAGTATACAACTTGTGTGGACAAAACACGCACAAAAACAAAAAGAGGGAACCATGGCAATACGCCACAGCTCCCGCAAAACCCAATCAGCAAACGCTCGCGGAACCATCATCGCAAAGAGAGCACAACAGGCAACCGATGCCGTTAATATCCCTTGTCAGATGCACACCCTTGGTGGAGCCGCACTCCTCACAACGAACGCCACTGCGCTTACGAGCGGTAATGGAAGTGCGGGAGGGGGCAGACCCACGACGGTAGGTTTCCTTCCTTGGCGTACCTATGACGTATTCCACACCGTCCAACACGAACGGCTTGCTGACCTTGACGATGTTCACATGGGACACCTCGCCGTTGGCCTTGAATACCGGGAACTCGTCGGTTTCCCCGGCCTCGCTCCAATTGTCCCACCATTCTTTCGGGATTCGGACTTTCCAACCGTCCTTTAGCTTCGTCCAAGTCGGACGGGGTTCGGTCTTGGCGTTTTCGATAGTGTCACTCATTTTTTGTCCTTTCAGCGAGTGTATCCGATTTTCCTCAGCACATGGTCTTCGGGGCTAGAGAGACGCTTGATGACCTCTTCCGGCGTGAGACTGATTTGCTTCGTGTGGAGCAGGGGTTGGAACGAGCAGGTGCGGAGGAACTTCGTGACCACGCCGTCTCTGCTCATGCGGGAGGGAATCTTCTGGTTTCGATACTGGCGGTAGGTGAAGCGGAGCCAACGAATCGCCTGTTTCGAGTCGATGGTCTTCACGTGGGGATTATCAGCGTAGGCTTTCACCCAGTTATTGCGTTCGGTGGCGCTGTGGAAAATCTGGATTAGTGGAATGTTGTTGTCGGGGTCGAGCTTCTGGTTGGGATGGTTGACTATGGCGGCGTAGTAGGTGTTCATGGGACTGCTCCTTTGTATAAGCCATGTTTTTTGTGTGAACAATCCCAGTATAATTCAGATATGGCAATCAAGTAAGTCGGCGTGTCGCAAAAACCTACCCGACCACACAAAAAACCAGCACGCCAACCAGTGCGACAAGAAACAAGTAGAACAGAACCTTGACGCCGTTGACGAGACGTGCTCCGACGAGCAGCTTGCCGACTTCGTTGGACAGCCTGACACCGTTTTCGTCCACAGCATCAATATCCGCAGGATTCTGTATCGCTCCGGATTTCTGAACTAAAAACACGGGGATGCGCCCGCAGGGAAACCGGTGGGCACATCCCTTTTTCGTGTGTGCGGGGATTGTCCTTCGTTTTGGCTTGCTTGCGTGTTGTGTTTTTACCCAACTTATACTATACTGGAATTGTTCACACAAGATATGCCGGAAAAGGAGAAACCATGGACAACATCGAAATCAACACTCTCACCAAAAAGTGGACTGCCAACCTCGTCTACTGCTTCGAAGACTTCGACAACGAAACCCACTCCCAACTTTTGAACGCCTACGTCAACCAGAAGCCACTCGAAAAATTCACCACGGCTGGGCTTATTGAACAGACCAAGGAACGCGACAGTTGGAAGCTCACGGCCAAGGGACTCGACCTGCTGGAAAGCCTGAAAAAGATTTTCGGCTCCGGTAGAATCTATCCGCTCTCCCTGCCTATCCGTCAACACTTCGCGAACACGACCCTCTTCAACATCAGCTACGACATGAGACGGGGAAACCTCAATCCCAACGAGGAGTTGTTCGCCGGATTGCGCGAAACCGTCCTCAAAGACAAGAGCCGCACAGTCCGCACGCAGGTGGCTGAATTCCTCTCCAACAACCATCTCTTAGACCTTGAAACCGCTAATAAGCTTGCACAAGACAAGGAGCCAATCCTACGCAGTATCGCCACCAAGGTTGCTGACAAGAGCCTGTACTACGACGAGACTAACTCCCAAGTCATCGCGCACATGATTAACAAGAATCTGGCCGACAAGAACTGCTACGAGCATTGGATTAAAAGCTCGGACGAGCATATCCGCATGCTGGCCGCTGGTTTGGCCGACAAGTCCACCATTGACGAAGCTCTAGGCTCCCTGTCCGACGAGAATGCCGTCCGATTCCTGTTCCTACACCCACAGTGGGCGGTCGGCAAGCGAGTGGAACGCTTGTGGGCGAGGACTCGTGGGGACGCTCATCGTTGGCTGAGCCGAGTCATGTCGGACGTTCCGGACTCTCTTATCGAGGACGCTTTGTCCGAGGATAAGTGCTGGGCCATCAAAGACCGTTTGGATGATTACCGCAAGGCGTTGCATACGGTCGCTGAGTTCGAACGGCTATTTGCTGAGGATAGTGAAATCAAGCGTAAGATGCGTGCTCGCGCTGGCTTGTCTGCCTGAATTTTGTCGGAAAGGCGGAATGCTGTTTTGGCGGCGTTCCGCTTTTTTGCTTTTTTTGGTTTGCATTCCCCCCATAGTATGCTATACTGGAATTGTTCACATAAAAGAGCAGATAACAAAAAGGAGCACACAACATGTACGCAATCCACTACATCGGCGGCGCAATGAACGTCAGGAAAATGCCCAAAGCCCAAGCCATCGAATACGCCAAACAAATCAACGACAACGCCCTCTCAGGCGCATTCCCCGAAAGCGTCAAACTCGTTCAAAGCCCCGAAGCCCGCACCATCATGCAAAACAGACTCTTCGCAAAAGACATCTACTCCCGCCACAGCGACGTATACAGCATGAGCATGAGCGAACTCGTCAACGCAGTCAACGAATACTGTTGCTGAAAAACAATCCACACAAAACCCCAGCCACACGAAAAAGGACAATCAGAATGTACTCGAAAATCAGCGAAGACACCTATCAGAAACTCATCGACAAACTCGTCAGAATCCCCTACGTGACCGGCGCATACGCCACCCGAACCATCTTCGGAGACGGAATCGAAGTCGCATTCCAACACCGTTACATGGGCAAACAGGTCGAATACTATCTGGTAGCCAGCTCGCAACGCGACGGCAGACTCTCCTACCGTTGGAGTGGTGGCGTGTATACGGTTCCGTCCGCACATTGGACTTTCGATGACGGGGAATACACGCCCGTCGAACTGGAAGAGCATAAGCTGGAATCGTTGGATGTTAACGGACTGTATGACGCGATTGTGTCCGATTTAAACAAGGCCATGAGGGAATTGTAGGAAAACGAAAATGCGATTCACGGACGGCAAGGAAAAGCTGGAAATTGAAATCCACGAAGTTGACTTCCTCACGGGGTTGAAATCCCGTGATTCCTGTTGCCGGTCGGACGTGTCTTTCTTAATGTTTTTAATGGAAGAGATTCCGACCGGTATTGCAGGGGTTTGAGTTTCATCGACGTTGCTTCCCGCTGGATTTCACCAGTGTGGAAGCTTGTTGTCTCCACTCTTCGGCATCGTCCATGCCGTTCGTTCCTAACGCGCGGTCGAGAATGTTCTTGGCCGCGTTCACGTCGGCGTTCGTCTCATGCCCGCAATTGCGGCAGTGGAACACCGCTTGGCTTTCACGGTTGTTCTTGTCGCAGTATCCGCAGACGTTGCAAATGCGTGACGTGTCATAGGCGGGTACCTGAACGAGTCGGGTTCCCGCAAGCTTGGTTTTGTATTCGAGACAATGCAGGATGTCAGTCCAACGGTTGGCGAGGATGCTACGGTTCAAACCACTTTTCGCCTTACGCCCGTTATGCAGATAATGTCCCGGATTGTCGGGGTCTGGTTTCGGTCGGACACTTCGGCTCATGGCCTTCACGTTCAACCGTTCCATGGCGATGAAATCGTATTCCCGGACGAGCATGGTGGTCGTCTTGGCTATCCAATCGTCCTTGCGATTGTCTATCCGACGTTGGATGCGCCGCATGGCTTGGAGAGTGCGCTTGCGGCTTTTGGACGTGAATTTGGCGTTCCTGCCGCCACACTTCTCGTTCGTCCTGTCCTGTCGGGCAAGCTTGCGTTGCAGACGCTTATACTCGTCCATCTCTTTGACGGACGGTTGGGGAATGTCGAGGAAAATGTTATCGGAGGTGGCGAGGGTATGCACGCAACCCCTGTCCAAGCCGACCATCATGCCCGTATCGGTTCGGCTGATGGGGAGTGGACTATTGGTGAACACGAGTGTCTTGTTAGTCCAGTTCACCGCCACACTCGTATATTCACGAATGGGTTGACTCACCCGCACATGAATGGCGATACGCCAACGAGCCTCGTTCTCACCCTCACGACGATACTGTCTCGGCACACTGCCCGTGATGACGACCACACCGGTACGCTTGCCCGTCCGACGATACAAGGCGTTACCGGTCTTCGACTGGTTACGCCAACACACGAAATACTGAGGAGCCTTATGGCGGGAACGGAACCCCGGAACCCGACCACCATTGGTCTTCTTACGTTTCAATCCGGCGAACCAACCCGTGTTCTCGACACGTTCGCACGAGGAGAGGATAGGCGAGGGAATGCACGCCAGCCAAAGACAATCCAATCGCGCCTGACTATCCTTGACGGCGGGCTTCACATCCGCGCCACCCAAAGGCACGTCCACCCAAATACGCTCACGGGTTTCAACATCCTCCACAAACCTACGCTGGGGACGATGCGCCCTATGCTGGTTGTACCGGCTTCTCCACCCGTCGCACAGCCAGTCCATGATACGTTCCGGATTACGAGTCCACATACGATTCCCGTAAGAGTCCAAGCCGAGGAACACACTGCACCCCGCATG
Source organism: Bifidobacterium sp. MSK.17.10 (assembly GCF_019129655.1). Taxonomy (NCBI): domain Bacteria; kingdom Bacillati; phylum Actinomycetota; class Actinomycetes; order Bifidobacteriales; family Bifidobacteriaceae; genus Bifidobacterium; species Bifidobacterium sp. MSK.17.10. Next base: position 111,187 of record NZ_JAHOJD010000005.1, read on the forward strand.
CCGGACTTTCAGGATTCGTACTTTCTGACTCATGCCTATAATGATACCATATTATTGAGTAATCAACAATATGAGAAGGCGTGCAGACCCGGCATTGAAATACCGGGCTTACACGCCAAAAACCGTCAAATATCTCCGAGCCACGCCAATCTTCCAACCGGAAGAACGACGTGAGCATGGAGTAATCCCCGGAACCGGGGCGTGACCCCGTATGAGGTCATGTAGCCGTGCCGGAAGCAATCATCTCTGCGGAAAGCACGGAAGCCCCGACCGTAAGGTCGGGGAGGTTCACTGTTGAGGAGCCAGAATTCTGAATGTGGGGAAGGGGATTTTTCTTCTTCACGCCACTCCGGTTGTGTTAGAGTGAGATAGTCCACACCAAAGAAGGAAAACCAATGGTTTTAAAAGAACTTCCCTATCAAGACGGAATTAACTGGAAGGAACTCGACGGCAAGCCCGCAATTTTCAATTGGAACGGCAAGCCCATGGCCGGAACCCTCTACTTGGATGGTTTCAGCAATCTCGCCGTCCGGGAACTGTCCGGTTACATGCCGGTTTTATATGTTTGGCCGGATGATACGACTCATGTCAACGTCAAGTGTGTGACGGATTTTCATGTGTTCAGTTTCGTTGAGGATTGACGTAGTTCGGGATGCTGAAACTGCGGCTTCTATTCCTATTCCGGAGATAATCCGAACGTATTATCCCGGCTTTGATACGTGGTTCGACCGCACGGTTCTCCCCTCCTTGGGGAAAGACCGTGCGATTCTTTTAGCCCGCACGGATGATGGGTTGGCGGGGTTTTGCGTTCTCAAGAGAAATCCGTCTGAACGGAAGATTTGCACTTTGTGCGTTTACGAGGGCTTTCGGAATCGAGGAGTCGGTTCCGCTCTGGTCGAATATGCGTTGGGTTTGCTGGGTGAACGGTTTCCTCTGGTGACGGTGCCGGAGGAACTGTTGCCGGTGTATGAGGATTTCTTCCGTCGTTTTGGTTTTCGTTTGTCCGGCTCTCGTGTGGGTTTGTATCGGGTTGGGAAGAGGGAGTTCTTTTTTAATGGGACGCTGGCTTAGGTTTGCGTGTTGCGTTCTCTACCCCCTTGTGTTATAGTGGGATTGTTCACAAAAACAAAGACAACCAAAAAAGGAGAGCGCATTGAATCAAGCAACTAAATTCGGCAAACGAATCCTCTTCGATGACCACCCAACTCGCGCGGTGTTCGACACTGAGGAACTGCCTACATATGACTCCTATGCGCTTTATCGCGTGTATCTGCGTTCTTGGCAACGGCATTCCTGCCGACCGGGAGTCGAGGATACTCCCATGTTCGACGTGATATGCCCTGCAAGATGGTGCCGTTGGATTGCTCACATCAGTATTCTGAACTATTTGGACGGCATAAGCTGGCTGGCTTGGCCGGTGGAAGGTGGTGTCAGTTGGCGGCATAGGACAATCGACCCTTATTCCGTCCACTATTCCACCGATACCCATATTCCGGTAATTGACTTGCGTGAAAGCGAAGAATAGGAGAGAACATGTCCGACACTCAGAACACGCCTCGATTCTCGACCATAGGCGTCACCTACACGAAGCATCAGAACAATGCGGCGCTTAGCATGAGTCCCGCCAAAGATTCGACCATGCGCCGACTGGGGTTCACCGACCACCGTGAGGGGTATTGGTACCTCTGCCGTTCAGTCTCCCCCGACCATGACATGACATTGAATGTCGAGATTGCCAAGGACGGTAGCGACTGGCAGATAGACGTGTTGGACGAGAACTTCTGCCAACCCTACGACTACCAGTATTTACTCAACGTGAACCCGACGTTGGATTATCCCAACAAGGTGGCTGACGAATGCGAGAAATGGTTCCGGAAACTATCCGAATGGGGTTTGCTACACGGCTGGCATGAGGGAATGTACGTCTGAAAAAACAGAAAGGAAAAACAAAAAAATGAGCATTCTCAACGAAGAACTGGAAGAACGGTATCCCATCGAGGAAGGCGATTGCATCACGCTCACACGGGAGCAGTTGGCGTTGCAGTTGCGTCGCGCATACAAGGCGGGTGCGACCCGCGACTATAAGCGCACTCCGCACGGGCATACGGAACTGTTGGAGATTATCGGAAACCTCCAAGACTCCCGCCTATTGCCTGACAGTACGGACTTCGAGGATGTCGTGAGAACGGTTCTGGACGGTCGCGTCAAGGCCATCACCAAATAGGCGTTATACTAGAAACGTCCACACATTCACTTACCCGAGGAGACCACACTATGAGCTGGGACAGATACCAAAGTCGAGACCCCAGAAGAATCGACCCAATGAAAACACCACTCTACGATTACGTGGTCTTGGATACCGAAACCACCGGTTTCAAACCCGAAAACGGGGCCAAACTCATCGAAATCGGAGCCGTGAAAATCCATGACGGGAAACTCGTAGACCGATACGAGCAACTGATTGACCCACACCAGCCAATCCCCGAATACATCACCTCGCTCACCGGAATCAACGACAGCATGGTCATCGGACAACCCGACGTAAGCCAAGCCATCATCCGATTCGACAAGTGGCTTGGCCCGCGAACCATCATCATGGCGCATAACGCGTCATTCGATTTAAGTTTCTTGGACGCGGCCATGAAAACCGTGAACGGTGGAATGTTCTTCTTCCCCCACCGGTTCGTGGACACGTTGGAAATGAGCCGGAAAATCCATCCCGAAAAGCCAAGCCATAAGGTTGCCGTGCTTATCCGCGACTATGGTATCGGTGACGTGGAAGAGCATCGCGCCTTGTCCGACGCGACTCAGGAGAACATGCTGTATGAGGCCATGCGCAGAGAGGAATTTGGCCGCTAAATGGGATACGAGGACATGTTCAGTCCCGAATGCAGGGACTATCTGAAATCACGCAAGCCGTCGCAACGGGAGCGGGAAATAGTGAAGCTTGAGAAACAAGCCGACAATAAGCACGACATATACGGAGACAAAAGCCTCTATGAGGTTTCCGGAGAGGTTGCTGCCATCTACGAAAGCCAGAAGGCGTTGCGATTGCGGCTGGACAGCATCGAGGAAAAACTGGACAGACTGTTGGAAACCAGAGAGGAACGGCTGTGAAAAATCTGCTCACCTGCCCCTGTTGCGGTGGAACCCCGAAATTCAGATATCAGGCCAAAACCGAAATACACGGAATGTGGGACGGGTATCCGGTCTACCGGCCTAAAGGCTGGGAATACTCCCATCTATGTCCGGCTGGACGCGATTTGCAGACGGCTGGAGGAAACGGATTCGCAACACTGCACGAGGCGGAACGTGACTGGCAGTACAAGGTGGGAAGCTTCCTGCGGAACCCGATGAACAGTTTCTACCCATTCATCGAAACTGGCGCTGAGCTGCTGACCCGATTGGATGATTGTCTCGGTGGAGAACGATTGCACCTTGGAGACAAGGTAACATTGAGTCGGCGTTCCATGACTGTTCGTGGTGTAGTGCAGTTCATCCAGCGAACTGCCGTCGGGGAAATCAGTATCATTCTCCGTGATACAGATACCATCAAGTTCGTGATTTACACTCCGGTCAGAGAGCGCCGAAAGTACATGTTTTCCTATCATGTCGAAAGGCAGTTTCATTGGATAAAAAAGCCGAAAGGCCCCTCTGCGACGCATACCATCGTGGACGACTAGCGGAGGTTAACGAACATAATCAGGATGCGGCTGTGTCCCTTATCGATAACGGGTATGCCGACTATTGGCGTACTCTGTTGGGACATGAGGCCATCAGGCTTACCGACCATGGGCTTGGTGCCGCACGGAGGTTGGAGTCGGATTACTGAGTTCTTAGCGTTTTCCAAATCTCTATTGTTATAGTGGAACAGTGGGCACAATATTGTGCTCGCTGTTTTTCTTTTTTTAGGAGGAACCGGAATGTCCCAGCATAGCGACAAAAGCCACAAGAACAAGAAGGTCGTGGTCATTGAGAAGGTGCGGGACAAGTATGGTTCCGTTATCGCGTTGAAGGTCGTATTGTATCGTCGGCATGATACTGAGAATGGGAAGGTTTGGGATATGAAGCGTTCTCATACGTTCAGTGCGGCTTTCAGTCGTCGTGCTTGTAGGGAACAGGCGAAAATGTTGGCTCGTCAGTGGGCTAATAAGTATGGTGCGAAGGTTGTGAAGAGGGGGTAGTTGTCCTCTTTGATGGTTTATGTTATACTGGGGGTGTTCACATAAAAAACCATTCCAAAAAAAGGAGAACACCATGAACGCCATCAACCTCTACGACCTTAAACACGCCATCGACAACGACCCCCGCGTGCGCAACACCGACATCGACAGCCAATACATGAGCGACGACACGCTCATCGCCAATATCAAAGACGAAAAAACCCAGAACGGAACCAAAGGCTACGTCACCATCAACATCGCAGAAGGCTACCCGGACACGGTCCTCTACAGCGTCTACCAAAAAGGAGACCGGTACGCCGTGACCACCGGCCACCACGACTTTTCCGACGACAACGAATACGACACCGGCGCACAGGAAATCATCGACGACGCCTACAACACCCTCCTCACCATGTAATAAGAAGGAGAGGGAACGAAATGAAGAACAGACTCTACCGCACCGCAGGCAAATGCACACTCAAACGCGGCAAGGTACGCTACCCCACCGAACAGGACGCACGACTCGCACTCGCCGTGCTCAAAGGCAAGGCAAGCGCTAAGCACACCGAGAAACGAGCCTACGAATGCCCCATCTGCAACGGATGGCATCTGACCAGCGCCGAAACCGTTAATGATACAGTCCTGCCCGGGAGCGTGCTCCAACACACCAATCCAGACGCGTTCGACACAGGAATGAAAGCGTTCCTCTCTGGTTCCAAACGCGGCAAATATTCCGCAAGCAAAGCCAGCCTGACCCGACGTGTCCGACATTTGCTCCACTTGTTCGCGGCTAACGATATTCCGAATGACTCTTGGGACAATCCATGGTTGTGGGCAACTCTTAGATTCCAAATCATGTGGAGGGGTGGAGACCAGAAGGCCGAACAGCTTCTATCCACTTCGAAAAAAACGGTCAAAATGGCGGGCGACATGCTCACCGAAGACAAGGAGCCGTTCCTTCGCGTGGCTGAAACCCGGAAGGAAGCACAGAAATTACAGAATACACCACTACCGGCATGGTTGGCCGTCGCACTGATGGCCGACAAGGGAAAGGAGCAGAAAGTTTGAACGAAAACGAACTGAAAGAAAGGGCCGTCCACTCATTGCTCCAATCGAAGCTTGGTAAAGTCGCTCCGGCGGAAGCGTTTGTCATCGGATGGCGGAAAGGCTGGGACGAGGCTATCGACATGGCTTTGGAAATCGTTCGCAATGAACTCGATAAAGATGGCGAGAACGAATCGTGATTTGTTCCAAATACACATGCATGTTGTGCGGAAGAGTCACCGACTTGGACACCGGTTGCAAGTACATCATCTCCGTCGTCCAAACAGGCGGTCACGGTCGATGCTCATACGCTCGAACATTGGTCATCTGCCAGCATTGCATGCGCACGCATAAAACCGTCATGACCTTGCAACGCAAATCCTTGAATGAGGAAAACGTTCTTGAATTCCACAGGCCACCGAAAACCCGAAAAACGTCCACCAAGAAAACCAGCGAAAAGAAAGGCTGAACCGTTTTATGGACACCAGTGAAAAGCAGATTATCGGAGAGAACGCCAAATACGTTCCCGACACCATCCCGCAGGAAACCAAGGATGGGCTTCGCACCCATTTGAAGCCCGGATACGCCATGCCGGACGGCACCCATTATGCGACCGGCAAGGATTACACGGAACTTATGCGCAATCTGCGCAACATCCAATACTGCGATTGTCCGCTCTGCCACGACACGCAGTCTGGGCTGAAAACCATTCTCGCAACCAGCGGCATGACCGTCCGTGAGCTTGCCGAGGAAATCGCATGCGACGAATACGATTCGTATTCCGTTGACGAAATCCGCGACCTCGACCCGGAACAGTTGAAGCCGGTGGACGAGATTGTCGAGGATATCAACCGGTGGAGCCACGACCAGCGTGCGCTCGAACACGCTTCCTTCGGCACCATTAGGCTTCTATCCGTCTACTTGAACGTCAGCCTCGACCAGATGTATGACGAATTGGATTATCAGACGCTCATCTACACGCCATGGGAGGAGGACTCCCACATTCATGGCTATGTGACGGTCATCCGTTACAAGGACGGAAAGTATGAGGTGGATGTTCCGGAATGCCGCTACCAGTGCGACGAAACGTATTGGAACGCGCGTCGTAAGATAGAGGAATCCAACATTCCCATCACGTTGGATGTTCTGCGTAGCGAACCGTGGAGTAAGGAGCATCGCACTCCCGTGGCATTGCCGGAACAGTATCGCGGCAAACAGTATCATCTGGGCGACCCTCACAGCCTGTCAACTTTGCTGGACAAGCTGGCCTCACATGATGTTCCGGTGGACGAAAGGGTTCTTATCGCCCTCGAACTGGAGGAACAATTCCCGTTGCAGTTGACCCCACTGTCCGAAAAGGACTGACATTCTTCGGGGAGGAGCCGATATCATCTTCTCCCCTCTTACTGTTAGAAAGGAAAACCTGATGGTTAGAAAAATGGTGAGCGTTCAAAAGATTGAGGGAGTGTACCCTATCGAGAACGCAGACCGTATCGAGAAGGCTCGCATTGGCGGATGGATTGTCGTGGTCGGCAAGGACATGGGATTAAAGCCCGGCGACCATGTGGCATATTTCGAAATCGATTCAATGCTTCCCGCCGACGACCCACGGTATGCGGAATTGCAGAAACGTGGGCAGCGTACCGTGCCAGTGTCCAACACGATTACCGGCGAAGAGAAGGAAATCACCGGACACGTGCTACGTACCGCGCGACTGCGCGGAGTGTACAGTCAAGGACTAGTCATGCCGCTTTCAACGATTGGAGTACCGGAGGACACTCCCATCGGTACTGATATCACCTTACAGGCGGACGTGTGGAAGTATGAGGAACTGCCACCATTGAAAGGCGGTGACATGGTTGGCGCTTTCAACGCGCCATGCTCCAAGTCCGACGCCACACGAGTGCAGAATCTCACCGCGTATTGGGATGAAATCAGACGGATTGCGTGGACTCCGACCGTGAAGGTGGACGGCACCAGCACCACAATCTACCGTGATATGGATGATACGGTTCACGTCTACTCTCGCAATTGGGAGTTGAAGCCGGAATGCACGAACATGCAAGTGGCGGTGAAAACCGGATTGGTTGACGCGTTGGAGAAAGGCATGGTCTGCCAGTTCGAGCTGTGCGGCCCAAGTGTCAACAGTAACAGGTTGAAGCTGGCGTCCTATCGTCCATTCGTGTTCGCCGTATGGCGTGACAATATGAAACTCGACCGTAGGGATTGGCCGAAAGCCATGCTTGACAACGCCGTCCCACTGTTGGACGAGACCGAGTGGAAGCCGACCGGCGATGTGATGGACATGATTGCCAAAGTGGACGGTCTGCGAGGCAACGTGACCCGCGACTTGTTGGACGAAGGAATCGTCTGGCATGCGAAAGCGGGCGAACGGTTGAGCGACGACCTGTACAACGAGCTTGGCAGCAACCGTTGCTTTAAAATCATCAACAACAAGTATCTGACCAAGCATGGTCTTTGATGGCGGAATAGGGGTTTGGGCTTACCTTTGTGTTCAGACCCCTGTTTCGTCTTTCATATCATTCATGTCTTGTTATACTGGGGATGTTTACAAACGCCGGATGAAACAAAGAAGTGGCGAATTGAATATCTCCAACATGTCGGAAGAGACGATAGAAGAAAACCTACCCGACCTGTCCCCGCATTTAGAGGATGGGTTCAGTCTGAAACAGCTTGAAACACTCCACGATTATGCCGTGGAAGCTTTCAAGGCCGGAATCGAATACGCCAACAACAATCGAAAAGGAGTCACAAAATGACCGAAAGAAAACCATGGGTTATTTCCATTCCACCGGTCAAATGCCCCGACGATATGACCGGAATCCCCGACGTTTACATCCAAGCATGGGAGAAATACGTCGGCAAGGTGGAACCGCAGGATGGAGACCGTGAGGATTGGATTGAAACCTGTTCCCGACTCTACTGGGGTGTCCGCAATCTAGGTGAGGACGCCATAGTCCAAGTGCATGGGAAAACCGACCTCGACTCGAAGAGGCTAATCGGATTACCGCACTTCGGACAAGTGTTGGACATGCCGCCAATCGACCAGTATGCAGACCCATCTCATGCCGACCGTTACGCCATCAATCCCAACGTGCGCATGCTCATGCATCGGAAGACGAAACTCAGTTCCATCTACGAGGATGACATCAAACATGCGTTCGCTTCTCTTATTAGGGACGGTGTCTCGTCGTTCTTCATCAAATTCATGAACCAAGCCAAACTGCTACCGAATTTGAAAATCTCCGGAACTAATCTTGACGAGCTTGAACAGCAGGTGCAGGAGTGGGGAGGTTGGGCGTTTGTTCATGCGGATGATGACCCGAATGCTCTGCTTATTCAGGAGAATGTCGATATCCAATATGAGTATCGCATGTTCATGGTTGGCGACCAGCCTGTCTGCGGCGCTGGCAATATCGGGTTGAAAACCCCTATCGACAACATGCATACGAGATTCGACCCTCAAATGCAGAAGATTCGTGACGACACCACCGTTAAGAATGTTGAACTCAGGCCGGACTTGGCAGAACGATACCGTGAGTTCGCCACGCGAGCCGGACGCATGTTCGCCCACTGCGGTTACGGCGCGTACACGCTCGACCTGTGTCTTATCAACGGTGAAGTGTCAATCGTGGAATTGAACGGTTTGATGAATTCCGGACTGTTCGCATTGAACATGAACGATTTGACGAGCGCATTGCGAGTCAATTGGAAACAGTGTCTTCCGCCGATGCTACTCGAACCGGCTATCTAAAAAGGGAGGAATGATATTGGAAAACGAAGAAAAAGAATGTCCCACATGCGCCAAATGCGAGGTGACACTTTCGGATTATCCGAACTGGTGTCGATGCAACTTGGGCGTACTCCGCGATTGCGTGAACAGGCTCAACAATTCCGATGCCGGAATAGACTTCGGAATGCATTTCGGAAACCCGGACTTCGTACTGGAAGGCGACCCTAATCCAGCAAAAAAGAACATTCTGTTCTTCGAAGCGGATAAAAAGTACGTTTATCTGGAAGTTGTCACTATGGAAGATGAGAACACTCCGAAAGAGCATATTCCAATAGTCCGAATGTGCAAACCCTGCGTGGCTTTCATGGGGGAATATTTTTGGAGCAAATATCTTCCGAAAGAGTTTTGGGAAGGATACGAGCAAGCGGTGTTACACACTCTGAAAAGACTGGTGGACGACCCCAGTGTCGAATCAGACGCCGACCTGATTAAGTATGCGAGAGAAATCGTCCACGGCGACATGCTCATCGATTGGTGAGACGATTAATTTGTTTCTATTCTAGAGGGCGCGGCTTAATGCTTTTAACCGTGCCCTCTAGCTTTTTTAGATTCAGTCAGCTAATTGATGTGCTCTTTGATAGCTAATACCCATGGTTTTTCCTATATCCCGAAACGTAAAACCCATCCCATGCAAAGTTCTGACGGCCTCTCGTTGCTTTATTCTTGTTTTGTTTTCCAAGGCTTCGGTCTTTTTACGTAATTGGATAGCGTCTGATACGGTCTGAGGTAACTGCATTTTTACGGTAATCTCAGGGTTTTGTTCTCCTGTCATAATCGTTATAAGGTCTTTAGCCATATCGTCAACTTCTTTAAGGTTTTTGGCTTGTGTGACTCTATTAATAGAGGGAACTTTAATAAACCAGTAACCCTCGTCCGGTTTGATTTCAACGTCGTAAATCATTTCCACCAGTCCTTTCCTAGTTCTCCTGAACATTCTTTCCGGATTTCGTTTGTAGTTGTTTCGGTTAATTCGGTATGGCGTGGTATCGGTATCATCGCTCCGCCCAAAGTCCAAATCTCGTGCCTTCCTCCTTTTCGATTTGCCTTAACGAAAGAAACCCCTTGCCTTTTGGCTTCTACTCTGATTTGTTTTATCAGAGCTTTTCTTTTAGTCATATTGGTAGGTTAACCTGAAAAAAGTTTTTAGTCAAGAAGACTAGACAAAGACCTTTTGTAAGCTATACTGGAATCGTTTACATAGAGAGGAACATGTTTTGCAACCACAATTAGAAGACACCGGAGAACTCACCACCGTCATCGACCCCGCGTCCATCACACGCATGGCGTCCAGCCATCCAGACAACAGGGAGACCACCATGTACGGCAGACATGGCAAGCATGACGGTAAGCCGCCAAAAAACAAAAGGTCACGGACTAAAACAGATAAACCCAAACATCTCATAGAACAGGGCATGCCATTCGTCATGCTCGCCGTAAGTATTGTTTTCTTGGCTGGAACGGTGCCGCTTCTCTGGTTTATACCGGTTTCAGAGCCGGAGGATATTATTGTCCGTCCTATTCTGACCGGCTTGATTGGTGTGGCGTCGGTTTCCGCCGACATTCCGGCTTGGGTGTATTTCGCCCGTTGGCGTCGAGATTCACAGAAAAGCTAAATCTGAAACATTTCCTTGTTATACTGGAATTAACCACATTCAAATAGAATCAAGGAAAACACATGCCTAGAACCACACTGGCCGACGTCGCATCCGACTACGTGCGCAAACATCAGCACGAGCGACAATGCCGACAACTCGACTCCAACAGCCGGGTCACGCTCACCGTAATCCAAAACCAGTGGGCGAAACTCGCCGGACAAGAGCCGTTGACTATTTCCGAAGCTCCGGAAGTAGTAATCAGGAGCATCGAAACCACACAACGCGGCCACGAACTGTTCGACCGTACAAAAGAAACAAACGGGGTCGTCTACTACGGCCTGAAAAATTGAAAGGAAACAAAAACATAATGTCGGAACTCGCGGAGGACACCAGAAGGGTAACTCTTCTATTGGGGGACAATCATAAAGAGGGAAGCCAATGGCATACATGCTTGGACTTGTCCCACAACGAGTATGCCATCCAAAAACTGCGTGAGACCGGAAGACTGGAAACGGGGAAGGCCGCTTCGCTGACCGTCGGACAGTTGCAGAACCTTCTCACCAAGGCGCAGAAGGACGCCCACGGGTTCCAAGACACTCCCACCGGCAAATGCTTGCGGGGCAGTGAGCCTGAACGGAGACTACAGGCGTACAAGTTCGCTGAAAACCTCAACCGTGCCCTCTGTGAAGGCTCTCCCGTGTATTGTTCGGAATCTGAGCCGAGGTTGGACTTGACTTTCCCGAGTTTCAAGGATTGACCATAATTGGGAAGGCATTCAAACAGAAAAGTCCGACCGACACCGATAGGCGAGACGCCTTCTTTTGATAGTCTTATCGCCGCCGGAGTAAGGGATGGCAAGGAATGGGCGAGACAGCGTGTGCAGAAAAGGATAGCCGCTGTGCTGTCCGTTCTTGTCGCCCTGTCCTTGTGTTGTGGCGGCGGATACTATTGGTGGGATACCCAAGGCAAGGCGAAGCGTGCCCATGCCGAAGCTGAGAACGCCTGTTTCCAACAAGTCAGCAGGATGACGGAATCGTATAATAAGTCGCTCCGGCTATATGCTCAGGTGTCTTCCAAGTTCAACGAGTTGGACGAATCATATGATTTGGACATGTTGGCTGCTTTGCAAGGCAAGAAGCCGAATGAGTATGAGAATCTGCATTGCTCCACGGATTTGGATGGAGACAAGCGGAAGGCTAGGTCTTTGAAACGTTCGTATGATGAGCTTTCGAAGGAGTATCGCAAGGCTCTTACCCCCGTTAGAAAATAGTATGCTATACTGGAAGCGTTCACATACAGCCTATTGTTTAGGAGAGAAATTTGAGCAACGATAACGTCAACCACCCCAGCCACTACACGTCAGGCCCCTTCGAATGCATCGAACTGACATCACGATACCCGTTCCTAGGAGGCAACGCAATCAAATACGTGTACCGCTGGCAAGACAAGAACGGTCTGGAAGACTTGAAGAAAGCCCTCTGGTATCTGAACCGAGCGAAAGAGGAAAGCCCCTACGAACCCATCGGACTTTACCCGCTCGACTCGTTTGTTCCACCCTACGATTGCTTCCACATGGACGACGAATCAGTGCATATGCTGAGGAAGCTCGCCCGACTCAACTGGCAGAATATGCGAGGATTCTGGAAGGGCATGGCCGAACTCGCTTGCGACCACAAGTCCGGTTACACCCGCGCCAAGAAGACGTTGGAACGTCGAATCCGACTGCTGGAATCCATGCTGACCGACGAGGAACAGGCCGTCCTGTCCGCCATCTGGCAGGACAAGGAGCTGACCGAATCGCAGAATCGAATCGCCTACCGTCTGCACGCCCGTGGTCTTACGAAACTGGACGAGTCCGACGGCGTGTGGAATCCGACCGGAAAGGAGCGCTGACATGAAGGAGGAGAACGAAACGTTCCTTGAGCGAGTGTCCTATGCTATGTTCCGGTATGGTCTGGGTCTGTACTTGCTGTCCGGAATGGTGTCCCTGTTGGGGTTTGTCGGCTCTTTTCTGCTGAAACGATTTTCTTGGTATTGGGGTTTGCCCTTCGTCGTATGCGGCATACTGTTTCTAGTCGTGTTTCCACCGTTTTGCTGTGAGGGTGCCCCCGCCTTTAGGTGCGGGGAGGAATCACAGCTTTCTTTTTTCCATATTACGCGTAATGTGGTATTATTAGAAATATGAGCCAGAAAGTCGTGTTGGAACGTGTGACGTTGGACGGTGCCAAACCGTTCATCGGTTATACCGAACAGCATGACTCATGTTCCGAAAAGCTTTACGCGAATACCGGCAATCAGGCAATGGAATGGCTTTGCGACGCTTGGCGTTACCGGTTCAACCAGTTAAGGTCGAACCGTTGCAAATACGGTAAGGACAAGACTCTCATCCCCATTGGCGGCACGCCCGACACTCGTAGCGTCAGCCAGTCTCGGAAAGAATGCTCTTGGCTAACCGCAGTGCCTTCCCTTATCTTGGAATCCCCGACCAGAATCGAACGCGTCGAATGGTTCACCTCCGTGAAACGACGCAAAACCCTGTTAGGCAAACGGTTGAAACCGGGGAGAATGCCCCGCTTCAAATCGTATAAGCGTGACGGACAGCATTTCGTCTGCTGGTATAACGGTGGGCGGAACGCCGTATATCGGCGGGTCAACAGGAATCATGGCATAATCACCATCACGGGGCAGAATCCTAAAGGATACTCCCAAGCCGGCGAACCGTTACGGTATCGTATCCTCCTGCACGTGCGAGTCAGCCAGCCGATACGCGAATACACGGCCATCCAAGTGGATTGGACGAACCGTACCGTAGTATTCAACAACATTCCCCTCCCCATCAGACGCAAACCCACCGGAAAGGCCATCGGCATAGACCGTGGATGCGCGCATGCCGCCTCCGACTCCAACGGTCGATTCATGGACTTGCCCAAGAACAGGCTGAAAGCCATCGACCGTGAAATCCGGAAACGTCAGAAAAGCCAAGCCCGTAGGGTCAAGACAGCCGGATATTCCAGTGAGAAAGAATACGCGAATAGTGGCAGAACCAGCCGTGCATATTGGAAGACCCGACTGGAAATCACAAAACTGCATGCGAAAACCAAACGCATATTGGATGACGTGTACCAAAAATACACGACCCAACTCGTACGTGACAATGATTTGATTGTGTTGGAGAACCTACGATTAGCGAACATGAGCCGACGCAACAAGCCTGTTCCCGACCCGTTGCATGAAGGCAGGTATCTTCACAACGGTCAGGCGGCGAAACGTGGACTCAACCGTAGTCTCCGACAGGCGAGCATGGGAAGACTATCGTCCATGCTCGCATACAAGACCAAGCTTGCAGACGGCGTGGGTATGATACTCGTCAACCCGGCCTACACAAGCCAGACATGCAGTCAATGCGGGTATGTGGCGAAGGAAAACCGCGAGAGCCAAGCGGTGTTCATTTGCAAGAAATGCTCGTATAAGACGAACGCTGACGTGAACGCGGCGAAAAACATTCTCAAACGAGGATTGGACACGCTCGCCGTCACGTCGGAAAACCTGTGGGGCGCGGACGGCACCCCGGTCGAACAGGGACGTAAGACTATCGGAAACGCTACACGCGAATCCGTGGCAGTCTCTTAGAAACCAAAACCCTCTTCTATTGCAAAAATAGGAGGAATCCCCCGGTTTCAACCGTGGGGAGGACGTCAATGGCGTTGTTTCTCCTGTCAGTGGATGATTGGAGACAGAAAAACCATGTCGGAGAAAACGAGATTAAGGTTTCGTAGAATCGAAGCCGAATTGTTGAAAGCCTTCCATCGGGGTTTCAGTCTGTTGCTGGCGGTGTTTATTTTTACCTTGCTGGCGATTGTGGTGCTTCATCTCGTATTTGGAACGTATGCGGTCGGGCTTCTGGTCATTCCGTCCGTCGTGGTGATTATCGAAGCATTACTGGCGGCTTTGGATTTTCTGTTTGAGTTCCTTGCAGGGGATGTCACGTATGAACAAGCTGGCATAGAACCCCCCGAAGGAACTTTTTCTAAAAATTCTGAGGATTCTTCCGTGATGGACGATGCTCGTATGTTTGCCGCCGTTTTGAAGGCTTCCCGCAAGTCCGGAAGGCTGAAGAAGGACGACACGCGCTGACGTTAAGTTGTCCCCCTAAGATGGTACAAGTTATATTGGACTTGTCCACATATGGTAATATGGGGGCATGACTGGTACAACACACTCAAAAGAAATCCTGATGATACGAATCGGATACGCACCCCGACAAGGCCGCGTATACTTCCAACCACACACCGTGATGCAGGAATATCTCCGATTTAGCAAAGAACACAACGACCACGTCCTATGGAAATGCGGAATCATCGGCGTCATGAAAAACGTCGAACAGGTAATCCTGTACGCGCACGACGAAGACCTCATGCTCATAGGCGAAGTGACTGGCTTCGGAAGCCCATACAATCCAAGGACATGGGACGAAGGAAGCTTCTACCAATGTCCCAAACCATGGTCTAAAGAACCAGCCAAATACTGGATAGCGTTGGACAACCTGAGACCATTGGAAGGGTTCAACCCAGACCTGTATGAACTCGCCGCAGGTAAAGACAAGGGCAAACCGCTGTCCTTGGTGTTCGAACGCAAGGTACCCATGCTGACCATGGCGGACTCCGAAGGCAAACGCAAGTCTGCGACCACTTCCCGACGTTCAGGGCTTACTCGTATACGCCTACGTGAGGTGTGACTGATTCCAGTATTGGACACATTCGCAAAAACACCCTATACTGGAAGTAGTCACATAAGAGTAAGGATAACACCATGGCCGAAACACTCATGGACAGACGCGCAGTATTCATGCGCATCAGTTCGGAATCAGACCTCATTGGAAAAGCCAGCGTCAAACCCGACGAATACACCATCATCCGCTACAACTGGCGACAGGCGGAAAGCATGATGGATGAAATCATCAATCATGCGGAACAGAACGATGGCAAAGCCATCATCCCGTTCGACAGCATCGTCTCCGTCCGTTCTCTCGACACCTGCTCCCAGTTCATCCTCTGGCGTACTGACGGCAGATATCTCATCGGCAAACTGTACGAGTCCGGAGAGGACTACAAGTACGGTATGGACGACCGTGACGGATACACCGCCCCGTCCGCACTGCGGGCGAAAACCGCGTCCCGCTGGGTGAAGGTCAAGAACATCAAAAGCGGAAACGACTTCCCGTTTGAAAAATGGTATATCGAAGCATACCGTCATCGCGCCCGTAGCAAAACGCCATTGGATGTTGCTTTGAAGAACAGTCACATGAATGTCATGTTCGTATATAAGGAGGAAGGTAGGGAAGATGCCTAAAATCATCGTGCCGGGTAGGCGTCTCACTGCGGATGTCACCCATAAGATTCAGCCCATGATTACCGTCAAGGACACGACCGGCGGGGAATGGTTCGCCCGAGCCATGTTCCTTAGTCTGAACCGTGGGACAGGCGACAAGTGGAAGGTTGAGAATTTCAGCCTTTCCATCGCCGCCAAGGAAAACTATGCGTTCTACAAGAACACCAAGCTTGGAGTGGAAATCCGTCTCGACCAGAATCCGGAGCTTAAGGAACTGGTTGACGAATACGTGTTCGTAGTCAAAAGCGACACCACTCAAGCCGGAGCCTGATTTTTACCAAAACAGCAAGAATAGAACCTCCCTTTCGCGTAAGGTTGTTTACAGCGAAAAGGAGGTTTTCTTCTATGGCATACAATCCGTCAGAACCGCGCGACCCGCTGGGCAAGTGGATGAAAGCGCATGGTGGCAATCCGAAGGCAAGCCTTGCCGATAATGTCAAAAATCTCAACCATACGGAAGAGCATGGGGCGGCTGTCGATACCAAAAACACGCCGACAGCGGTAATTGACCAGATAGCCAAGACCGGCAAAGACGAGGACAACCGGCTGGAGGCGCTGATGAACCCGAACATCAGCGACGAGACGCTTGACTCGTTCAAGTACAGCGACGACGTGAGGGAGCGCACGGCAGTCGCGTCCAATCCGAAACTGGACGGCAAGACGCTCGACATGATGGCGGACGATGACAACTTCTATGTGAAACGTGCCGTGGCCCTCAACCGCAACACCCCGACCAACACTCTGGAACGGCTCGAAGGCGATGCCGACAAGGACATTGCCGACTACGCTCTCATGGCATGGTGTCGGAACCGTTCGCTGGAATACTGCAAGGAAGGCGATTACGGTAATCCCAGCGTCCTGCTCGGGCAGAACAGATACCATCAAACACTGAGGCTCGAAGAGCTTATGGACTACGACGATGTGAGAGACCCCATGCCGCTACCGGGGCAGGACGGTTACAACGACTATATCGAGACCAACGAGAAACTGCATGTCTGCGACGCGTACACGTCGGAGATAGCCACGGAGGCGGCTAGGAACGGCGACTACGACGCAGCCTTGCAAATCTTCGAGGCCGGTCACAGCGAATGGACGGACGACAGGGCGGGAACCACCTTCCCCCTTAGCAAAGGCAGGATGAAATGCCCCGCCATGGCTATCGATGCGGAGACGAAATTGGCCGACCAGTTCCTCTACCACGCCTCGTCCGAGCAGTGCGAAAAACTCCATGAGCTAGGCTACGATTCGTCGGCGCAGGGCATACTGAACCGTTTCGACATGACCAACACCATCAGCACCCGCCCCATGGCGGAACACTGCACGGTGCCGGACAGGCTCGACAGGCTCTCCCAGTCAAAGGACTCAGAGACGAGACTTCATGTGGCGGGCAATCCGAACACCAGCCTTCACACGTTGGAGACGCTAAGCGAAGACAAGGACGAGAAAGTCAGCCGTAGGGCCGTCATGAATCTTGAACATCGCCGTGAGAATCAAAGACTCTCGGACGAATATGCGGGAGTCGATTTCAACGACGATAACGGATACGACGATATCCAATTCGAATACTAAAAGAAAGTGGAGGAGGAATGTACAATCCTTTACAAGCAAGAGACCCGCTGGGCAAATGGGTCAAGGAGCATGGCGGCGCTTCGATTGAGGATGTGGTCTCCAAGACCAGCATGGTCGATTTGGCGAACATGGCCTTGGATGATAGGACGCCTACCGCCGTGTTGAACAATCTCGCCACTACCGAATACGGGTTCAACCATCCGTTCGAGGAGAATGAGACCTATCCGAATGCGAATGGCGAACCACCGAAGGACGCGAGAGAGAACCGGTACAATTACGAGCAACAGTTGGTCAGATATGATTCCAAGGTTCGTTGCACGGCAATCGAACGTGGTGCCGACGACACCGCGTTGAGCGTATGCCGGTTCGACTACAATCCCCAAATCCGTAACGCGGTGGCGCGTAACACGGATGACGCCCGCACATTGGGTGTGCTCTCGTCCGACGAGTCTTGGAAGGTTCGTGGTGCCGTGGCTGGCAATCCGCATACGCCGAAGAACGCTACGGAACGGCTGTTGAACGATGATGAGGCCATTGTCCGTGCGGAAGCGTTGAAACGTTCGGATTTGAGTTCCGAACAGATTCGGAAAGCCGTGGATGATAGTTTGGAGCCGACCCTTCATGGTAATGGTGTCGTGACCGATGATATGACGAAAATAACCCGTGCCGCGTCCGACAATTGGCAGGCCGACTCCGATACACTGCATGAATGCCTTCGTGTGGACGATTATGAGACGCAACGGAACGTCGCGGAACATGAGCATACATCCCAGAAGGATTTGCAACAGTTGGCGCTTAACGCCGACAATGCGGTTCGTGAGCAGGTTGCGTTCAATCCCCATACGTCGCAGGAAACATTGAACGTTCTGGCCGATGACGGTTGGACTCAGACCCGCATCAACGTCGCCGGTAATCCGAACACTTCGACGGAAACATTGGACTATATGTCCGACCAGTGGAGTCCCCATGTGAAACGGGCTATCGCGACGAACTCGAACACGTCAGTCGAAACGTTGAGAAAACTGTCCCACGATTCGGATAAGTCCGTGAGACAGTTGGCTTATTTCGGATTGAGGCAGAAAGGCGAGAAGGCCATCGACAAGCCCTTCAATCCGGACAAGCCGGTCGAAGAAGAGAACCCCGGCAAATATATGAGCGCAGACTTCGACCCGATGGAATACTTCGGTCTGAACGACTGATTCAATCCGCCGATTCCGCCTCCCTCCCCCATTGGAATATCCGTTGGGGGAGGGATTTTTCCGTTTTCCGAAGGTTGACAACGGTCGAAACCATTAGAGTCGAAACCAGTGATACAGGAAAGATTCCACAGAATCGAAAGTGGTTGACCCGAAATGGCAAGAGACGGTTTCTATCGTCCGGAAAGCTTCATCAGCCCCGGTAGTGAATACGGTCTGCTCCGAGCGGCGACACCGGACAGAACGGTATGGCTGTATGCGAAGATTCCTTGGACGAGCGCACTATTGGATGGTGCCGGTGATTCCAAAAGGAAGGAAGCCGAGCAAAGCTTCATGGCTTTCTTCGACGGGCTGGCCGGTGAGGTCAGCGTGGCGGGCATGCGCTACAGGGATTTGCTGAAAGGCGATTACCGTGAGTTCCACCTGCTTACGGGTTCCATGCCTATCCCCTACCGTCCGCCGGTGATGCAACAGGATGATTTGAAAAGCTATCAGGCTTACTATTACCGTAATCTGAACGTGTGCAAGCAGTTCGCCGTTATCGGAGTCCCGTTGAAACTGGGTGGCGAAGCCGGTAGAAAAGGCCGTAAACAGTCTCTTCTGCGGAAGGTCACTACGAAGTTCAATCAGCTTAGCTTCTCCATGGCTAACGGTTACGCCATGTTCGAGGAGTATCTGCCGGACGCGCATCGTATCGAACGCATCATGTTGAACGCCGGTCTTATCCCGTTCACCATCATGGAGGAAAGTGAACGCGAGCAGTTGGTTGCGATGATGGAGACTTGGTGGGTGAGTCGAGCGTCCGCGTCCGCCCTTCCCATCATTGCGGAGAACGACCACCTGCATTTCTTCCCGAACAGTAAGGTCTGCCAGAACGCGAAACGACTATACGATGAGGGAATCGACTGCGACCAGTGGAACATCGACAGTGAGTATCCGGCGTCCATCTGCTTCGCCCGAACAACCCAGTTCGCACAATCGGACATCACCGACCCGTCCAACCTGTGGATTGCGAAACTGATGGAAGTCGCCACAGCCGGTGGCGCGAACGCCGTCGGAACGTCCATTCGCGGCAAGGTTGAACCCGGCAAGGTGACGGCTGACACGATTCGCCGTAACGCCCGCACGATTGACGAGAACATCAAGGAACGTTATCAGCATGGCCGTGAGGCTTCCGCCGATATGACCGATTTGAAATATCGTCTGGACTATAAGAAGGCCATTTACAATTCTCCTGAGATGCCGCCGAGCATCATCGATTTGAGTGTCGCCACCTGCGTGGCCGGTAACGCTCAGATTGCCGTGGACTCGTTGCAGAACATCCAGAATTTCGAGTTCACCAATCTGACCACGGCCAACGAACAGTTGATGGCGTTCAAAAGCATGCAAGCCTGTTCTCCGGTGCGTATGACCCCGTATGAGATTCACTGGTCTGCGACCTGCGTGGCTGGTGGCGGCGTGAGTAGTTTCGCCAAGGCCGGTGATGATACTGGAGCACTGGTCGGATTGACCGAAGCGAACCGGCAACCCGTTTACGTGGGCACTACCACCGTGCAGGATAAGGATACCCGACCGGGCATTCTGGTCATCGGTGAAACCGGTTCCGGAAAGTCCATGCTGTTGGTGAGCCTGTTCCTCCAGTGGATGCTGATTGACTCCCGTAGCGGCAAGGGCAAAACGCCTTGCATCCTCGTCAACCCGAAGGAAGGCAACGACTTCGAGGATGCCGTCCTATCCCGCAACGGAACAGTGCTCCGAATGGATTCCGACATCGCTGACGGAACATTCGACCCGTACAATGTGCTCCGAAGCGAGGAAGAAGCCAAGGATATGGCCGCTATCATGATTTCTGACATTCTGAAACCTGACGGCGACACCTCCTACGAGCTTACCGTCAAGGCCATGCTGGATTACGGTTACAAGAAGGGCGGACGCTGTTGCGGGACAATCCTGTACAAGGCGGCTACCGACTTCCGTGCTCTCCAGCAAGCGGGGAAAGACCCTTCGCAATACAACTTGTATCCGGACACGTTGGACGTGTTCAAACTGATTACGATGAGCGTCAACACGAACCAGTCGTTGCGTCTTATCTTCGGTACGAACGATAACGTGGCCCCTTTGCGTGTCAGTCAGAATCTAACCCTTATCAACGCTGGCGACCGTTCCATGATTCCGGAACCGGGAGCCGAGAACACCGTTACAGGACGTATCCAACGTTGGGTGCTCCGTATGATTGTGTTCGGCGCGGGTGCCGCAGTAAGCGAACGAGACGGAATGGTCGGCATCGATGAGGCTTGGGCAATCCTAGGCGAGGACAAGGGTGCCGCCAAGGTGAACGAGTGGATGCGTACCGCACGTTCCCGCCGTTTCACCCCGGTGTTCGCCTCCCAGAAGGTCAAGGAGTTCATCAACGCTGGCATGACCGGCGGTATCGGCCGAGCGTTCCTGCTGGCTTTGGACGACCCGATTCAGGATTCTCCTGCCCGTGACGCTTTGCGACTGTTGCAGATTGAGGATTCCGGTAATCGTATCCGCTCTCGTATGAGCATGGGTGATACGAAGGAGAACGATGAGCCGAACTGGGCTGGCATGAGGCGTCTGCGTATCAAGGACAAGGAGACCGGCAAGGACAAGACCATTCGTGGTGCCGTCGCCTACTTCAAGGATTCCAGCAAACAGCCGGTACCCGTCGAAGTCATCATTCCGCCAGACCTGTTGAAGGAAATCTCCACGACCGCAACCGATAAGATTCGCCGTGAAGAGGAAAAGAAGAAAGCAATGCAAGCGTCAGAAACGCAGGAAGGACAAGAACAGTGAGTTACAAGGATTTCTTCGGAGAGAACCGTCCGACGTCCCATAAGACGGAGGATGAGCAGAACATCACACCATTGTCTCCGCCGACGTTCGACACCACGCCGGTCGTTGAAAAATATGATGTGATGTCTTTCCAAGGTTTCTCTAGTGGAAGACCGTTGCTGTTGGAACGGCCCACCAAGTATGTGAATCGTATTATCAATTCGATGAAGCAGATTATCGCCATTCCGGAGAACGACCAATACGGTGGGGTCGAGGGAAGGGTCTACCTGTCGCCTATCTTCACACTCCCCGTGGCACTGCTCCATGAGGGTGACAAAATCGGCAATGAGACGGTGAACCGCTACCCGTATCTGCATTTCCCGACGAACCATGACTGGAATGCGGACGAAATCAGTCTGGACGAGTATCTCCTCGCCATCGAATACATGTTCGTCATCCATGACATTGCTCAGGAAAGCACCGAAGGAGACCTGCTCACCTATGGTGTGGACGGAGATTATACGATGGACGATGACGCGTGGAAAACCGCTTGCGAATGGTCTAAGGAAATCAGCAAACCATTGTCCGACCTTAATCGTGGCCGACTATTGGGTTTTGCCATCAACAGTAAAAGCGAGAAGGAAGTCGATACGGTCGTGAACCTGTTCGACCTTTGGGGGGAGGAACGGGAACCGCAACAGATTCTATCCGACGCGCAGACCGCGGCGGGCGATGTGGAAGACCTTTACAATATGGTGTTCAGCATACCATTCGAACCATTCCACTGATTTCCCTCCCCTTACCTAAAAAATTCTGTTAACTTGGAAGAGATGGCAAAAATCTCTTCCAAGTTTTTTGTAAGGCGGGTACAGTGCAAAGTTTTGGAAAAATGGCGGCGACGGGGATGGCTGGCCTACTCCTCTTCGACATGATGATAGCGGTCGGCGTGACCAGTATGAGTACCGTGTCCGATACGACCATGATGTCCATTCGCTCCAACGGGTGCAAGAAGACCTCTGCCCAAAGCAGTTCGGACAGTGGGAACAGTCTTATAGACAAGTACATAGCCAAGGCCGAGGAAATGGCTAAGGATGACAAAATCGGCTATAGCCAGTCGAAACGAAAACTTAATCCTGATGTTGACTGTTCTAGTTTCGTCTACTACGCGTTGACGAAGGGTGGCGTCAAGAATCTGGGTGATTCTCCGTTCAACACGTCCAGTATGAATGACTCGATGAGCAAGGCCGGTTTCACCAAAACCGACTTCGATGGTTCCGCAGACAAGCTCCAGAAAGGTGATGTTGTATGGCGGGACGGTCATACGGAAATCTATATCGGGGATAATAAGACCGTTGGTGCTCACGAGGATACCGATGGCAAGGATGGTGACAGCAAGGGGGACGAGGTATCGGAAGTCCCGTTTGATTACGGTGGCGGTAAATACACTTCCTACTATCGTCTTTCCGACTCTTCCGCGTCCAACTCCTCCGACTCCTCCTCTTCGGACTCCAGTAGCTCCAGTTCATCTTCTGATTTCAAAACCAATGATGTAGCAATCAAAATCGCCAAGGCGTTCGCGTCAGCGGGATTCTCCAAAGCGGCCACGGCTGGAGTATTGGGCAATGTGTATGCCGAATCTGGTTTCGTAGCGGACAGGAGTGGCAGTGGCAATGCCTATGGTTTGGGACAATGGGACCCCCGAAGCAAAATCCGCACATGGATGGACGCCAACGGTTTGAAGGATACCCCCGACTCGGATGAAGACGGGCAGATAAAAATGCTTGTGGCAACCGCGAAAAGCTCCTTCAACAATCATTACTTGTCGGAAGCCAAGGCCGAGATAACCGTCAAGAACGACAGTCTGTATGATACTTGGCATGAAGCCAGCGACCCGGAAGTGGCCGCAGTCGCATGGATGGCCGGATGGGAAAGGCCAACTTGGGCCTCCCGTAATGAGGATAACCGAAAACAGGTAGCCAAGAACTATTACGACAAAGGATTGAACGACATCTCCTTCAACGGCAAAAGCGAAGACTCCGACGATGACAGTTCCCAATGTTGTACCGAGGATTCAGACTCCGGTTCCGACGATAAGAATACTTCCACAGTCACCAACGCGTCCGTTTCTTCAAGTGACTCCACCACGTTAACGGGAAACTCGAAAGACTTCGTGGATAAGACGGTTGAAGCGGCTTATAAGGTCGGAAAGAAATACAAAATCCCCTATGAGGTTATTCTGGGACAGTCGGCTCAGGAAACCGGTTGGGGTACTTCCAGTCTGGCAAAAGACCATAATGCCTATTTCGGTATCCGTCCGACGAAAGGAAGCCAAGGAGTCGTGGAAACGGGTTCAAATGGAAGCTTCGTCTCATACAATTCCGTTGAAGACTCGTTCGAGGACTACGGTCTGTTTATCCACGAGAACTCCCGGTATGCAAAAGCATTGCAATATCCAAACAATCCTCAAAAATATTTGCATGAGGTAGCATATGCGGGCTATTGCACGGACGATGGTGAGGGACATAAGAACGAGGCCGCGTACCCGATTTATGAACAGCGTGTTTGGGATTTGACTAAAAGTATCGCGGCTTATATCAAGTCCACGGGAAAGTATCCGGCTTCTTCCGAGATGAGTTACAGTGATTTGGACTCTGACTATGGCAATACGGTCTGCCCCGCCAGTGACGAAGGAGACTCCGCACAGAACGGCGAAATAGGCGGCGCTCCGGCAAACACTGATAATTATGCTTGGATGTGCAATAGTAAGGTGAAAGTCTGCAAGGCAGGTGATACCGGCCCCAGTTTTCTCTGGTCTAATGGCGCAGACTATCAGTGCTACTGGTATTGGCTTATGCGTTCCTACATGGTGTTCGGAAGCATGGAAAATCCTCGCACAAATTACGGTGGAGACTTGTATGCCGACTTGCAAGGCAGGGCTGGTTGGACTACGTCTAAATCACCTAAACCCGGAGCCGGTGTGTCCTTCAAGGACGGTACCGGCGCCATTACCCACGTCGCTTTCGTAGAGAAAGTTGAAACCGATTCTTCCGGAAAATGGAAGATTTTCATTAGCGAGGGCAACTCAAGGGACAGCGACCCGACAGGCCACTGGAATGAGTACAACACTCGTTGGGTGGTTCCTAACGGAGACAGATGGTACGGGTATATCCAAGGTTTCTTCTGGCGTACAGAATGGAATCTTTAATATCAGTCAGATAGGAAATAAGTATGGGCGAATGTTTTTGTAACATTCGCCCATACTCATTTTTTATTGTCCATTCGCCGGACAATTCTGGCATCCGGGATTGGATGTGAAGGAAATATCCTCCCACATTGACCAATCGACTTTTCCTAACAAGTCACCCTCGGATTCGGGATGTCTTAGGACTTTTGTAATGCCCGTCTGATTCAATCCATTCCAATTCAAATCTCCTTGAACAGGAATGGCTATACGGTTCCCTCCACCGATGTTTTTAGCCACATTGTCTGGAGTCCACTCGTTGAAATACGGGTTGAGCCACCAATACTCGTCGGCGTCATGCTCTATCCAAGAAACTTTTCCATCCTTGATGGTCAACAGGTCATTGATGGCGTAATCCCTCCATGCCGGGGTCACTGCTTTATACCCACCAAGACTATAAGTGTCACCATTGGTTACAAGAATGGCTCGGACGGTTCCTTTGACTCTTACTTTCCCATCATTGTATGCGGTTGATTTTGGTTCGTCTACCCATCTTGTCCCAGTTCCCCATACTTCGCTTTTCCACCATGTCTGATTGTCTGGCATGATTGAACAGTATGCGTAAATGATTGCGTTGTCCTGTGAACATACGTAGGATATGGCGTTCTTACCCCATGATGGGTCAACGTCAAAACCCACTATTCCTGAATCGGGGAAATCCGGAAGGTCTGGTGTTCTCAATGCGGACAATACTTGGTCGGCTGACTGTTTGGCCCACTGGTGTGGGTCAGCGAGCGAGTCCACTCCCCAATTGCGCATGTCTTTTTCCATTTGGAGGGCGATGGTCTTGTTCTGTTCCTTTTGTTTGTCGGACAAGACTGGGGTTTTCTTCTTTTTGGCCTTGTTGGTGGAACTGGAGGAGCTGGTGTTGGCGCTGGCTTGGGTCTCTTTGGTGGACGTGACGTGCTTGCGCCATGCGCACCATCCGATGACGAGCGCCAACACTAGGACGACTACTGTGATTATGGTGATGGTTTTTTTGTTGTGGGACATGAGTTCAGCCTTTTGCTAGGAAGTTCGGACGGGTGTTCGAACATCTAGAAGAATCTTAGCGAGAAACCCTGCCGTCAGCCTTCTTGTACTGGGATTCCCTTCCATCCAACCCGTTCTTTCCGAGGCGAAGCAGGATGGTGTTCATCCACATGACACCCGTGGGGATGAGGTATCCGATAAGTGCGAGCAGGAGGCAGAAATTATCCCCGGGGTTCCAGTGAACGTAGAGCATTGGAACGATTGCCATGAGCACGCAGTCGATGGGGATGTCACGCAGTTTGCCCTCATGGAATTCAATTCGGAAGCACCAGATGATGGTTTGGAGGATGGCAACGAAGATGAGGAACGTGAAGATGTCGAATGCTCCGACGGCGATTGAGGGGATGACTGTTCCGAAGAAGTTGTTGAACATCGTTTCGAACGTCTGTCCTGCACTGGTCATGGACAGTCCTCCGATTGCGAGGACGATGACGCAAATCGAGTAGACGATGAACGTGCCAATCGAGATAAGTAGCGTTGCCATTTTGTTTTCTCCTTTTTCTTTAGGTCATAATTTGTTTCCTTATGGCGACTCTTTTTTTGTGGACATTCTCAGTATAGCACGAACCTAAACTTTCTACAATAACTCGCCACCCAAGACGACGACACGCCAAGAAAACACCCCAACCAGCCCCAACCTCCCCCAAACAATTTTCCTGTTTTCAAAAGGTTTACAACAAACAGTCCATTAGTGTCGTTAATAGATTTCCGACATTCAAAAACAGATAATGAATGGAGTCCTCGATGGCACAGAATCGCGGTGGACGAAGCCGCAGTAGGAGCAAAGAGCCGAACCATATCTGGAGCGGCTTCTGGTGTGGACTCATAATCATCATCGGCGTAATCCTCTGGACTTTACTGAGACTTCCGCTCATGCCGTTCATCTGGCTGGGAATCCTCGTAGGAGGAACCACGGCCACCTATCCGACGCCCGCACATAAGACAGACCCCATAGACCCGAAGAAACTCAACGTCTACTACCGTTGGAAGGATATGTTCTCCGGGCTGAAACCTTACTCCCGTCCCGAAAAGGACGACGAGTTCGATGAGAACCCCGAGACATTCACAGACATCATGTCCAAGTCCGACTGGCTTGCCGCGCATAGGGTCTCATGGTGGGTCGGCTGGTTCGTCGGCCTGTACGCCAGTCGTGGATGCGGATTGTGGACGATACCGTTCAACATGATATTCGGTTTCATGTCGGTCATGGGCGTCATCCATTGGCGGGACCGTCTTGTAGACCGTCGGCATATCTATCAGGGTGTGAGCGTGTTCGCCTTCCTGCAAAAAGGCAAGCCGTCGCAGAAGACCATCGCCATCGTCTCCGCTGTTATTCTCCTTGTTATACTGGGAGCTTGCACATATTTGGGGTTCGTGGATATTCCCACGACGCTCAGTCTTCCCGCACTTCTGTTCCTGTTGCTCGTGACGAAATTTGACAAGAAGAAGCAGACCGCGTATTGGCGTGAACTCGTCAAAGCGCAACGCATGCTGGACGGTTGGGTCAAAAGCGACGACTTGGCAAAGATGTGGGGAGGAGCCTACGTCACCCAAGTCAAGAAGGTCGGCCATCGCAAGAATCCGATGCACGTCATGCGAGTCCGTCTGCAAGACCAGTACGACGCTCCAAGAAGCAATGAGAAAGTCCTGAAGGCCGGTGTGGAACCGTTACGTTCCTCCGCCACATCCAGCGGCTACAACTTCATAGCCCTGCTCGCCGCCAAAACCATCAAGGAGAACGGCTGGCAGTTCGACCCAAGCCTAGTGCGAATCGTATACGGCAAGGACGAGTCCTGCATTCCCGACATCACCAAGAAGAAGGTCGGGACGAAAATCGCCCAACTGGTTGCCGACATCGCCTACGATTATTGCGCCCAGAACGAATGGCACAAGCGTCCGCCGCTCGTTCAGGTCATCGACGCCGCCGCAGACGATGAGGAAGAGGCGGCATGGCTGATGCTGTTGCACAATCCTCCCAGTGGTGGTGCTCTCATCACCCAGTTGGGATTGGAATGGTTGGCGAACCCGTTCAGCCCCGCCGACATCATCAAAATGCCGATATTCTCCGACTTGGAGAACGCGTTCATGCTCGCCGCCCAACCCGAAACGAAACTGAACGACAAAGGCAACAAGTATCGTCCGGCGGGTTTGACGCAAAGCAAATCGTTCAACCGGTATATCGAACTGTCCCGCCGGTTCAAACAGGACCAGAAGGCTTGGCAGGATATCGTCGGGTCGAAGCTGAATCTTCCCGTCTGCAATTACGACGAAGAGAAGATTGTCGAAACCAGTGAGGGCTGGTCTATCTCGTTCATGCCGGAAATGCTGACGGCACCAGACCGCACGTCCGACTTCATGAGATACGACCTATCGAGTCTCGACCCGTCCAAGGATTTCGTCGGACTCATCGAGGAGAACGGCATCACCTCGCTGGCCATGGCGGACAACGCCCCTTTGAGAATCGACCGTCTGACCGGCTCCCGTCCCGAATACCGTCGTTACGCTCAGGCGCTCATCTACAAGGCGCTCATGGACGTGATGCCATCGCGGGCGGAGGTGGTCATCGACTCCTGTCAGCAGATGGGCAAGGACACGGCCATCTGGCGTATCGGCTTCCATTTGGGTCGTGGCGGAACCGTTGCCGACGTGCGTAAGAAAAGCGCCAACATCAGCGCCGCCGTCGGTTCCGAACGAGTGTATTGGGATTGGCAATCGGCAGACCGTGCGACAGTATGGCTGTGCTCCAACCCGTATCTGGGAACAGACCCGGACAGCGTGGCCCATTGGAAGATTCGAGCCGCCCAGAAGGAACTCATTCAACTAGCCTTGTCTGACGCTTGGGGTGTTGCCGGAGTTCAGGACAGTTCCGGCAAGACGCCGACCGTCGAATCGTTGGGCGTACTTCCGAACAACAAGGAAGTCCTGCTCGCCAAATTCCAGATTCCGGGCGGATTGGATTTGGACAAGCCGCAATACAATCTCGGCAAGTTCCTCACCGAAGCGAACTATCCGTATGGTCGAATCATCCAAGCCTACGGCACGGATTTCTCCATGGTGTTGGCGAAGAAGAGTCCGTTCCCGACAAGCGTCATGGCGGATTGGGAGACGGCGAAGAAGTGCGACTGTCGCAAGTTCCCGATTGGCGTGGACGATTTGGGCAATCCCGTGTACTGGGATACGAAGACCACGCCACATCTGCTCATCAGCGGTAAGAGCGGTAGCGGCAAGTCGTCCGCTTCGCAGATTGTCATTGCGGAGGCTTTGCTGAAAGGCGAGGACATCATTCTCATCGACCCGTCGAAGGGTTGCATCGATTTCACCCAGTGGGCGAAGCCGAAGGCTCTGGCGTTCGTCGGCCTGTACCAGTTGCGTGAGACGGAGGCTGTGATTTCTTGGGCACGTGAGGAGATGGCCGAACGCGTGCGCATCAACAACAAGTATGGCGTGGGCAACATCTTCGAACTGAACCCGGACGACGTGGAGGAAGCCGACCGCAAGCATCTGAAACCGTTGAACATCCTGTTCGATGAGTTCAACTCGTACTTGCAGGAGACCGGCAAGACCACGCAGAACCCTCAGAAGGACATGCAGATTGCCAACGACAATGCCGCCGTGTCCGCCACGAACGCTTCCATCGCCCGGACGATGAGCGCGTTGAGCAAGATTATCGTGCAGGGCCGTACCGCTGGCATCCGATGCATTTTCGGCGCTCAGCGTTTGACGATGGACGATATGAAGAAGTACAACGGCAACGCGTTCTTCCGTTCGTTGGGACGTATCCTCTTGGGAATGGACTCCCCCGCAGGCGTGGTCAGCGCCCAGAATCTCTCCGAAGCGAACCGCACCCAGAAATCGTTGAAGAACGAGGATGGTCTAATCCCGGTCGGTCGTGGAATGTACGAAAGCATGCAAGGCACTCTGATGGCCGTGCAGACATGGTATTCGGGCGGTCAGGACGAACTGGCTAAGCTCGTTGCCGACATTCCGAACCCGGAACCCATCGACTACCAGCAGTACATGCCGCGAGCGGCGGAACAGTTCACAAAGCTCGACGTGGAGGATATCAAGGAAATCTTCACTTCCAACAACGGTTCGGAAAACGTCGAGGACGAGGACGTGGAGGAAGAGGAATGGTAATCATCCCGCTCTTCCGGCTCGTCTTTTCCAACAATCCCAAAGGAGGGGAATTCCAAAAAAATGTCGTTCATTCTAGGTGATGATATTCACGGCCTTCCGGTCGAATGGCGTACTGAAGAAGGCAATCAGAACATGCTGACCATCAGCGGCAATCATGGTTCGGGCAAGACCATGCTTGCGGATTCCATCATGTTGCAGGCTTTGGCCGCACAGTATGCGGTCATTCGTT
This sequence comes from Bifidobacterium sp. MSK.17.10, assembly GCF_019129655.1. NCBI lineage: Bacteria > Bacillati > Actinomycetota > Actinomycetes > Bifidobacteriales > Bifidobacteriaceae > Bifidobacterium > Bifidobacterium sp. MSK.17.10. Next base: position 141,391 of record NZ_JAHOJD010000005.1, read on the forward strand.
TCGACTTCGAGGGCAAGCCGCTCCCCTCCCCCATCGTCAGTCAGGTTGACTATGAAGCAAAGGCCGAAACGTTGGAGGTGCTTGACCGGACGGTGGCTGAAATCAGACGGCGTGGAACATGCATCGAAAAGCATGGAGTGGAAGGAGAGCCGACCCCACGTCCGCTTCTGCTTGTCTTCGAGGACTTGGACACGCTCATGGAGACCGAAGACCGATATTATCTGTGTGCCGTCGAGGAACGCCTACGGGAAGTCGAAACCGGAATCTCCGGACTGCGCGTGTATCTGATGCTTGTATCATCCACGTTCCCCATGGAGGAGCATTCCCTTTTGAAGAACGTCATCTCCCATAGTGGTCACGTCCACTTGGGGTACTCCCCCATCGAGAAATATGTACTCCCATCCAACAGGGAACAGGCGAGCCATCTCATCACCCGTCTCGCCGACCACAGCTTCCAACTGCTACCCGGACAAGGATTCTACGAAGACCGGTTCGGAGCGTTGAAACCAATCAGTCAACCCCACGCATTCGAAGGAGGAAACCACAATGCCTGAGACACGACCGAAAATCAAAATCGGATTGTCCAAAATGTTCCCCGAAGGGTTCGACGCGCACAATCCGGACGATATGATGCGGTTGACCCGAAAAATTCAGGAGAAGGCCGCACGCCAGCCTGAAAAATATGAAGGCTATCTCATCGACAGCATCAGCCCGGACGGACTCTACGCCTACATCGCTCCGATGGCTATGTCTACCGACGATAAGGAGATGCAGAAGCTTCTCACGGAGGGTATGGCGCACGGTGATGAAATCGACGCCGCCGACTGTATGGGCGAAGCCCGTCAGAAGGATACCGTCGCCCGTATCGAACTGAATTATGCCAACAGTACAGACCCGACCATCAAACATGTGTCGGGCATGACATGGAAGGTAATCGATTTCATTCCGCGCACCAGTTCCAAGAGCGTCGTGCTGTTGCAGTTGATGGACGATAAGACCATTTCGATTCGCCAACAGTTCGCTGAGGCGTTGGGTTTGCAGAAGTATCCGTGGCTTATCCGTCTGACGCCGACCGCTGAGGGTGGTTGGAAAATCCGTATCAAAGGCAATGCGGCCACGTATCGTCCTTCCAAGCATGATACGAAGATTCAGGAGACCGTTGAGATTATCGGCGGTGAAGGCTGGTTCTTCAAGGCTGATGCCGAGAACGGTGTCATCACCGTGTATCCGGGCGTGCCGCCGACCTTCCCTGCGGTCATCAATCCGCCGAAGGAGTTCTGGAAGAAAAGCGACTTGCGGCACGCCTACTTCGGCATGAAGCTTCCCGACCGTGGACGTGAGACCGGCGACCTGCTGTACAACGATTGGAAGGACGCGTCCGGAGTGCTGGTCGCGGGCGCTTCCAATGGCGGTAAGAGTGTGGTCATCAACTGTCTTGTATATGCCGCAGTATCAGCCGGATGCCAACTCGCGGTATGCGACGACAAGTACAAGAGCGTCGATTTCAAATGGTGCCGTCCGTGGGTCATCGACCATGGTTGGGGTTGCGACAGCATGGAATCCTGCGCGGCCACCTTGCAACACATTCTGGACTTGAGCGCGGTTCGTGCGAATGTCATCAACCAGTATGGCAAGGAGAATTGGTGGGGTCTGCCGGAGGATGTCCGTAAACAGTATCCGCCGATTCTGCTGGTGTGCGATGAGATTGCGCAATGGGCGGCACCGTTGACCGTTCCGCCGGGATTGTCGAAGGATAATCCGACCCGTATCAAAGCCGAATACGAGAAGGGTATCCGTGCGATGAACTATATGGCGTTGCTGAAAATCTGCCAGACGGTTCGTTTCAGCGGTATCTTCTTCATGTATGCGGCCCAGTCCGCAACCAGCCAGAATGGTCTTGACCCGAGTGTCCGGACCAATCTTCCGTCGAAGATTCTGTTGGGCGACAAGGTCAACGATACCGTTCGTGGCACCGTGCTGAATGATGCGAAGAACGCTCCGACTGTGCCGAGCTATCTTATCGAGGCTGGAGTGTCCCGTGGCTGCGGAATCGCTGAACTCGTCGGACAGGAAGCTTGCGTCTACAAAGGCTTCTACGAGGACGACCACAAGCATGACAAAAGCTGGAGCGACATTCTCCGCGAACACATGTTGGAAAACAATCCCCCGAAAGGCAATGATGAAGCCGGTCACTGGTCTTGGGACGACATCATCGTCGCCGTGCCAGCCGCCGCAGAAAAACCCGACGACGGTGCCATGTACGAGGATGACAGCCACTCCCCCAGCCGGTTGGAAACCGAAGGCGGATTCGGTGAAGACGGTCGTGACGTGGCAGACCGGGACGAACCGTTGAAAGGTGCCGCCGCCGCAGCTCATGCGAGCAAACTGTATGCGGCTGGAGTTGACGTGCCCCACGTGAGCGCGGTAGCCGCCGCTCGTAGTCTTGCCAAAGAGTCCGCACAGCAGGGCTTGTAAGAGTCCGACCATCATAGTCTGGAGGTGTTTCGCAGATGTCTGAGCAGGATGATTTTCTGATTGGCAACAACCGGTTGGATGAGTCTCTTTTGATGGACATGTCCGACATGCCGGCGGAGCAGTCCGCCGCTAAACCGGCGAGCAGGAAAAAGAAGTCTCCGGCGAAGCGGAACACCTCTTCGACTGTGAGGAAGAAAAACAGTGCGACGGCGAAGCAGCCGAGTGGAGAATCGTCTTCCCGGAACGATGCTGGTACGTCGAACAGGCGGAACGGTGGACAGGCGAAACAGAATGACGCCGTACCGTCCGATAGTGAAAACCAGTCCTCCACAACGCCGCCTCCACGTTTTAACAGTCAACCGGTGGAGCCGGTCGATGTGAAACCGGTCAGCCAGCAGAATGATGGTACGGTCGATGAGGATTCCATCGATATCGACAGTCTGCTGGAAGACCCGTGGGGTTCCCCATCGTCCGATACAGGCGAAATGGTTGAACAGGATTCCGGTATGCCGGTCGAACAGTCCCCCGTCGAAAACGGCGTACCGGCTGAGCAATCCTACGGTGAGCCGGTCGGCCAGTCGGCTGTTGGAACGGAAGAGCAGTCAGCTTTCCAGCAGGAACAACAGTTTTACGGCGAACCGGCAGAACAGCAAACCGGTGTAGCGGGAAACCAGCAGTCCGAAGATGACATAGACCCGTTCTCCATGTGGAACATGCAGGAACAGTCCGATGCCTCCACGGTAGGACAGAATACCGTCAATCCGGATGGGCGACAGAACAGCGAAACGGCGAACCGGCAGAACGTTGGACAGGCGGAACAGGATTCCATCTGGCGGATGGATGACATGCCGCAACAGGCGGAACCGCAACAATCCGATTATCCGGCCAGCCAGCAGGACAGTCAAGCGGATATTTGGAGTGTTGATTCGCCGGAACAACAGTATGCCGACGGTCAGGCGCAACAGTCGAACGGCGAAACGGCAAACCAGTCAAATGATGATTTCTGGAATACCGGCGAACCGGCGCAACAGCAGACCAGTATGCCTGAACAACAGTCCGATGACGTTCAGGCGTTCCAACAGAACGGCGAACAGGATATCTGGGGAGACAATCCCACAAGCGGGCAAGTCCAACAGTCGAATGGTGAAACGGCGGACAGGCAGGCCAGCGAACAAGACTTCTGGGGAGATGAATCCGACGTTCAGCCGGTTCAACAGTCGGACAGCGGACAGGCAATCCAGTCGGACGGTGAACAGGATATTTGGGGAGACAATCCCACAGGCGAAACAGCAACCCAGTTGAACGGTATGCCGGAAAGCCAGCCGTCCAGCGAGCCGGATATATGGGGGAGCAGTGACGACAATTCGCCGTATGGACAGAACGCCGCTCCGGTAGCCTACGATGATATTTGGGGAGATGAGATTCCAGTCCAACAGCCTGAACCGGATGACGGCGGACAGGCAAGCCCATTCGACGGCGGACAGGAAAACCAGTACGACGATACGCCGGTGAGCCAATCCGACACCGAACCGGCGAACCGGCAGAACGGCGAACAGTCCAACCAGCCGGATGATGACTTCTACCGTCGAAACAGCATCTTCACCGACCATGGTGAAGGCCAATGGTGGGAGGATGGTTCCAACGTTCAGGAACAGTTGGCACCCCAGCAACAACAATCCGCGCCACAACAGGAGGATGACGGTTTCTGGGATGACAGTATACAGGCAAACCAGTTCGACAGTACGCCCGTAGAACAGTCCTCCGGTTTTCCGCCGCAACAATTCGACGGCGAACTGCCGGATTATGCGGATGATATCGAACCGGAAAACACCACCGACAGTGAGGGCGATGGTGGCGGAATCCGTAAAATCATTATCATGGTCGTGGTGATTCTGGCCGGTATCGCGCTTCTATGCGGTGGTGGCTATTACGCTTATTCGACATACACTCACGCCCAAGCCGAGAAGGCCCGGCAGGTTGAAATCCAAAAGAAGCAGGATTCGCTCACGAAAGCCCAAAACAATTGGGACAAGCGTGTGGCCGACGCGAAAGACCTGATTAAGGAAATCAAGAACAGTCTCGTGAAGGACGACAAGACCACGCTGGGGGAGTGTGACAAGCTCAGCAAGGCCACGGAAGGAAATCCGATGACCGAAGCGGCAATCGGCAAGAAGATGAAGGTGTTGAACGCTCAATACAAGGCGACCGACAACGCGTATCGGAAGGCATTGCAGTCGAAGAGCGTGGACGTGTCCAACAAGTTGAAGAGTCTCATCGACCAAGCCGGAAAACTTGGCGACGCTCCGGATTCGTCGGATAAGAAGACCATGAACAGTCTCGTCAAACAGTGGAAGGATACGCAGGTGACGGCTGACAATGTGGCCGACGCCAACAAGGCGGTGTCCAGTCTGCAAGATGTGGTGGGCAAGGTCAGCAAGGCCAAGACCGACGCGGATAATGCGAAGAAGGCGGAAGAGGATAAGAAGAAAGCCGAGGAGGAGGCCAAGAGGCAGCAGGCCCAACAGCAACAGCAGTCCCAGCAGACTTACACGCCGCAACGGCAATATACGTACACGTATACGCCGCAACGGCAGTATACGGCTCCAAGGCAACAGCAGTCCACGCCGTCAACCCCGTCCACACCATCGACTCCATCCACACCAGCTACACCGTCGCAACCGTCCACCGGTGGTGACGGCAACAGCGGTGTGATGTTCTAAAATAGGGGCTGTGACATTGTACAAAGTAACAGCTGTAGTGACTTCTTCGGGAGACTGGTTCGCCGTTGAAGTGCCTGAAATCGGAGGATTGTTTACTCAGGTCAGACGACTGGACGAAGTCGAGGGAATGGTTAGGGACGCCGCCGAAATGTTTGGAGTAGAAATAGGTTCTGTTCTAATCCAGCAGGCTCACTAAAAAACTGACCCAACCTACAAGAAGCTCTTGTGGGTTGGGTCAGTTATTCTCAGGGTTCGTCAATCACCATTCGGTGTCCGCACCCTCGTCAAAGTCGGAGTCGTAATCGTCTTCGACCGTTTCCTTGACAGGCTTGCGGGTCTTACGCGGTCGGGGAGCGGAAGCCCCCTCTTCCTCCTCACCGTCGTATTCCTCTTCCGGTTCGACCGGCTTCACCTTACGGGCGGGCTTGGTCTTACGACGCGGCTTCGGAGCCTCCTCCTCATACTCGTAGTCGTCCTCTTCTTCCGGTTCCGGCTTGACCGGCTTGACCGGCTTCAACTTGCGACGCGGCTTCGGAGCCTCCTCTTCCTCCACATCGTCATCCTCGGCATAATCATCAACGTCGGAACCGGAACGAAGCTTGACACGCTTGTTCCACGGGTCGTCACCCGACTCGTAATCCGGCACCATCTGGTCACGCCATGCGACCATTTCAGCAATCTGCTCTTCGGTGAAAGCATCCTCAAGGGACATGATGCCAGCCGGAGTACCGCCGCCGATAATGACAACGCTCTTGATTCGACCGGTCACACCCTGACCAATCTTGGCCTGATGCCAGCCGGAAAGACGAAGCACGGCACTCGCATACTGTCCCGCATACACCTTGTCTTTCCAGAAGTCGAGTCGGCGTTCGTACTCTTCAACGGAATCGGGGTCTTCCTCGTTCACGATGAAATGTTTCGGCATGGGGTGGAGGATGTTCTTGTCATCGACCCAGCCGACGCTCGGAGGTTCGGTTGCGCGAGACTTGGCGGAAAGCATGTACTTGCCCCTCAGCGAGGAATCACGTTCGGACATGATTACCAGTTCGCCGGTGTCCTTATCCTCGACCTCCTCACTATCGCAGTCAACGAGGGCGAAGTGGATTGCGGCACGCTTGTCGAACATGCGCTTGGCTTTCAGCTCTTCGATATATGCGTTCTGATAGCCGGAAATCTTCTTGATAATGGCACTGTCACGACGCTTGTCGAGAATCGCACGGAACATGTAGGACGGCTTGCTTGGAGTCTTGCCCTTGTTCTTGTCATCGTCGCTCTGCTTGAAAACGTAAGGCTCGAAGAGGGAGCAACGTCCAAGAGTGATGTGGGGGAGGAACACGTCGAGTGTGGACGGCACTGATACGGACTGCTCTTGCTCTGCCATTTTTGGCTTTCTCCTTATTTTCGTTTTCCTCTCACACCAATATCAGGCATGAACCTTTTCCATTCGGGAAACAGTTTGAACATGCTCTGACATGAGTGGAGGAAGTCAGTTCTTTTATGTGGACATGTCCAAGTATAGGTCATATTTGAACTATTGTGAAATCAGGCGTGTCCCCTTGAATTTCAACGATTTTCAGCATACTCAATCATACGATTTGGTTCAAAAGTGAACCAATGCTATAGTTGGGTTGAAACTTGTAGGAAAGGAGTTGTCTAAAAAATGGGAAACATCTCATTACGCAACCTTCGAATACAAGCGGGAAAAACACAGGCTGAAACAGCCGAAGTACTGGACGTGTCAACAAGCACATATAAACGGTGGGAGAAAAACCCACTTGAAATGCCACACGGCATGTGGTTGGAAACCGTCCAATATTTGGAAATGTCCGCGCAAATCAGAAAGAAGACCAAAATGGCAACCGATTACGGCCACTCCGAAGTAGTATTCGACGAACCGATGACCGACGAGGAGGAGGAAAGGAACCGAGCATCATACACGGTTCCGATTCCGGACTCTCTGACCAACAGTTTCGAACCATCCCAGCCCATCACCGATAAACAATTCCTCGACTGGGAGATTCGCCACATCGAACCATATCCGGGTTATGCGGAGGAGTACGCCGCATGGCAGGACGCGTGGGAGGAAATCGACCGGGCACAGGCCGAAGCTGACGGAGACCACTACAACTACGTTGACAACATGAAACTCCAGCCGGAGTTCGACCCGCAGACCGGCGAACCCATCGACTATGAGGAGCCGGTCATCTTCCAGAACGCCGAAACCAACAAGGTCGAAGTGCATCTGCCCGCCGAAGACGCGGTCAAGGCCGACGCCGAAGCGCGAGGCGAAGACACTTCCATCACCGGAGACGAAGAGGAGTAATCCTCCATGAGCCAAGCGAAAATCATCGACGCGACCGACGAGGAATACTTCGCCATGGACGCGCTCGACCAGAGCCAGTTGAAAGCGTTCCTGAAAAATCCGAAGGAATGGGCTTACGACCGACTGTTGGGCGACCATACGCCGACGGACGCGATGAGGTTCGGCACCGCGTTCCACGCTTACCTGTTGAATACGAGCGAGGTCGTATGCCTTGACGAGGGGCAGACTTTTCAAAGCAAAGCCAACAAGGCGTGGCGTGAAGCGCAGGAGGCGATGGGCAACATCGTCGTATCTTACAAGGATATGCAGTTGCTCAAACGCATGAAGCAGAACATCATCGACTCCCGTCCCGACATGTACGACCTTATCGGCAAAGGCACATGCGAACAGTGCATCGTGTGGACGGATGATGATACCGGTTTGGGACTGAAAGCCAAACCGGATTTGATTCCGACCGGCGTTGACTATCTCGTGGACTTGAAGACCGCGAGCAGTGCCAGCGCTACGGACTTCCACAAGCATGTCATCGAATACGGTTATCACATTCAGGCGTCGTTCTACCGTCAGGCGGTTGCGAACTGTCCGGCGGAAGCATTCCAACGCACCAGACGCAAGCCTGTGGCTATGCAGTTCTGGGTGTTCGAGAAAAGCGGCGCATGCGATTGGCAACCGTTTTCCATCAGCGCGGACAATGACGTGACGAAGATGGCTGGAATGGCTATCAGCGCGGCCTTGCATGGCATTGCCGAACTCCGTGACAAGGCGGAAGCCGACGGACATTACGGCAAAGGCATCGACGCGGCGGCACGATACGCGCTACGAAACTGCGGATACGACAAGTCCTTGAAGGAAGTCGAATTCACAGCATGGGACATGGCCGACGCGCAAAACTTCGCCATGTACAGTGACGTAGTCGCATAGCTCTTTCCCCTCTCGTTTTCCAACATTAAAAGCTTGGGGCATCGAAAAAAAAATCGGTGCCCCAAGCTTTTTGTTAGAAAGGGTTTTCCGTCATGGCGGACTCCTTTGCGGAAGAGACGGCTCCCTGTCCGGAAGCCTTTTCCTTTCCTTTACTCGAAGTGAGAGAGCTTCTGCTAGGACAGACCGTCAATCCTTTTCCCCCAACGGAAGTCGCCAGCTCCGGCCATGCCTCCGACACCTTCTCCAACGACCGGCAAAACCTCCGTTTAAAAGAATACATAGGCGTATTCATCGAATCGAATTGACCTCGAAGATTCTCCCAAGATATGACGACGGGCTTTTTCAAGGCATATGTTCGATAGGCAAGCCACTGGTAGATATCCAAAGCTCTGGGGGAACGTCCCAGTTGATTGGTTATGTCCCTGCTCAAGGGAACGCAATTCTCCGTAAGAATCCGCCACAGCAAGTCAGATAATCTGATATATGTTTTCCGTGAAGTGTCCACGTCGTGAAAGTGGAATTCTCCGTAATCGAAAATCCGATAGTTTCCCACGGCCAGTATTCGTTCTTCCCTCGCACCGAACCGTCCCCTAAACTGGATAGTCGTATTCAGCATACGATTCAGCATCTCGTCTACTTTTTCAGCCAAACCGCCGTAATATGTTAGGCCAGAGTGCTTGCAGAAAGAACGGAATGATTCGTTAAAGACTATAGTCTTTTTGTCGAAATCGACTTTCTCAGACCTTTCCGTGATTAAAGAACGCAAGTAGAGAAGAATAAGCCTAGGAATCTTCCCGTAAGCCCACTTTCCTCTTTCCGGGGCAATATTGACCGTGACTGTTCCGTTCCTTTTCTCAAAGAACTCAGCTCCCGTGTTCTCTATAGGGAAGACACCAGCGATGGGTATAAGTTTCAGATTGTCGGCAACTTTCAGAAGGTAGCCTTCGTTGCTATTGTCAATCATATGACCGCTCTTTTCTTAACTAATTGACGGTTTGCCACGTGTAAACCCGACGATAGAAAACAGGAGAATACGTTTCTACTCATTGAGAAGGCTGGATTAGGCAAACGGGTTTAGTTCCACCTGCCTTGGCTTCACCGGTTGGGGAGTCTTTTGGACTGGTTCCTCGGAGTCCAGAGAACTTTTGCAGGGGTATAAGGTTAGCCCGTTTTTCCCGCATATGACTTTGATTTCAGGCCAAGCCTCGCATACCTTGCTTAAAGCTATACGGAACCTCTGTTTAAAAGAACGCATCGGCGTAGCAGATATGTCAAATTGGGACTTGAGGGATTGCCACGGAACAAACAACGGCTTCTTCAACCCATACGCTCTATAGGCAAGCCACTGGTAGATATCCAATGCTCTAGCCGACTTGCCAAGCTCGAAAGTGATTCTCTTGTTCAACGGCACCGGATTACCCGTGAACATACTCCACATCTCCTCAGAGAACTGGATATAAGAAGACGGGTCTCCATCATCCTTAAAACCCGGATAGTCGAACTTGGAGTTATTGAAACGCAGATGGAATTGACTCACAAGACGTAGGTTGCGCCCCTCCATGAAATGTCTCCCATTAGGACTCTTGCCGATTAGGGAAATCGTGAAAGTCGTTCCGGATAGGCAAAGAAGAGACTGTTCGACATCCTTGATGTTGGTTCCGGTACATAATCCAGCTTCCTCGCAGAATGACCGGAAAGACTTATCTAATTTGACTATACGATTCTCCATGTCCACTTTGTCCGATTTGGTTTGAACTAATGAACGAACGTAAATCAAAAACAGACGGGGTATCTTCCCATATGTCCAACCCCACATAGATTGCATTACCGCCACGGACATGCACCCGTTAGTTCTTTCCACGAATCGGACGTCACCGGGGTTCTTGAGGGGAAACATGGCAATCTGCGACATGAAGCTAGGAGAATAGCTGATGTCTTTTTTGTTGGCGGCTGGTGTATCATTGGACATGGAACCACTTCCTTTTACGTTGGTTTTAACAAACCCCTCTGTTCCTTACCTGTCACGGAGGGGTTTCCTTTTTCTCTTTATTGTAAGATGCGGACTGTATCTTTCAAGGTCGTTAACAGAACTTCTTCCATCCGTGAACTTCATAATTTGCGTGCAAAAATCTATTTTTTATCTATTTTTAGTGCCTGATTTGCATGCAAAAGTTTATGATTTGCGTGCAGAAGTGCCTGATTTGCATGCAAAAGTTTATGATTTGCATGCAAAAGTGCATAATTTGCATGCAGGGACACCTTCTCGGCCCTACTGCCACAAGGGCTTTCAGGCATCCCCATAAGTATACATAACATACATAACTATACATAATATATATAGGCTCAAATTTTAAAAAATTTGAAAAAAGCAAAAAATATAGGAAAAATGCTTTTACTAGGTAAAAGCTAACAGACGTAATCCTCTAGGCTGGTCTTGAAAACAGGTTCCTCTCTTTGCTGGGAAACCGTTAACAAGCGTGACCCTCTATACTGGGAGAGGAGGCAGGTTAATCCTTAACTTGGGTTATCGCTCGCTGGCTTTTCTCAATGCTTTTGAAAACCGGTAAAAATCTGAAACCTTGTGAACCGTTAACAAGCGAAAATCCTTTACCCCGGGTTCCCTAAAAAAGAAAAAGCCCGTCCCTCCCGTTCCGCTGGTTTTTCTCTTCGTCGTATTTCCGTGCTTTTCAGATTTTTCTAATGTTGGTTCCGTTAGACTGGATTAGTCCACATTGGTTTAAGGAAAAGAGAAAACATGCTTTTGCCTATCGCGCTTCCGACTGGTTCGCCGGTGCGTCCTCTTGATGATGAGACTGTCCGTGGCCGGTATTGCGATGGTGCCTACGTTCAGACCGGTCTTCCCGCAGACGGGGAGGATTACGACGAGTGGCTTGCCGAACATGACCGTATCGTCGTTTTAAAGGCCCTTCAAGGGCTTTCCAGCAGGATTAGGAACACTCATACCCGTAGGAACATAATCGACCTTCTAAAGGCCGATATCAGCGCGTATGAGACAGGAGACCCGCAGTGAGGTTCATCATCCATCCAACCAACACGGGAACCAGCCGTTGCGTCCGTTGCGGCATACGGAAAGACCCGCACGACGGGGAGGCTATGTGCCAGCATTGCTTGGGTGTCCACAACTACCGTCAAAACCATCCGTTCAGGGAGTCCCCATGGTTCGTCAGACCGTAGCAAGAAAACGTGGCGGATACCGGTTGACCATCAACATTCCAATCGAATGGTGGAGCGGCACCGACACCGTGCAGACCGAAAAGACGCGTGCCCTACGGCGTGCGAGAATCCGTCGGTATGCGAAAGACAAGTGGCGGAATCTGAAAACGATGAAACAGGCGTGGAAGGTGGAACGGTTTCTGGCCGTGGTCACTGTGTCGGCACCCCACGGCGGGAACGTGTTCCCAGCACGAGCCGCCGAAACCGTGAAGCCGATAATCGACGCCGGTTCCGACGTGCGCCTGTGGGATGACGATGACAGTCTGCACCGGCATTCGACCATCTACCTGCAATCGCCCATCGAAGCGCCTTCCGGCTGTTATCTGCTGGACATTCTCATCATTCCGATTTCCGACGAGAACCCGCAGTATCAGATTACGGGCGGATTGGCGTCGAGCGTGGTCGGCATGTGGAGGAACATTCCCGTGGGGGAGCGTCCCGCATGGTGCGACGGCTATGAGGTGAAGTTCAGCGTGCCGGACAAAATCTGGATTACCAGCAATTACACGGATTCGGATTTGAAAGCCCGCCAGCATGGTCAACGCAAGGCGACCACGTGGGGTAGGGGCAACACGTTGGGCGTGCGTGAGAAGGTCGGCTCCCAGCTCATCGCCTACGCGGAGGAGTGTTGGAAACGCCAACCCTACTGCGGATACGGCAAGTACATCGTCATCGCCAGCATCGCCTACCCGTATGGCGTGGCGCAGGCCGACCCGGACAATACCGCAGAAAGCGTGAACGCGATTCTGAAAGCGGGAACGAACGTCGGCGCATGGCATGGCACCACGTCGAACTATTGCAAGGGCGTGGCGTTCGTCCGGTCTAAGAATCTGAACCATGGCGGACGGCATTTGGTCAGACTGCTCGTGTTCCCCGTGCCGGACGGGTTCCAAATGCTGGAAGCGATAGCGGATTCAGCGGACGCGAGCTGGGAGGAACACGACCGGAGGTTGAAATGAGTTGGAAAAGCGTATTGGGCAAAACCCTGCTCGGGGCGGGTATCCTGTTTGCGACCGTCATCTACATGTCGTTCGACGTTCCCGCCGACGGCAGACTGGACATTCGTGAATCCATCCTGTCCCTTTTCGGCCTGATAGTAGGCTTCTGGATATTGGGGGAGACGTGGGGACGATTGCTGTGGAAGGGTTTGAGGATTCTCGCCAAGGATGTGGGCGTGTTCGCTGAAACCGTGTTCGTCCACGTTTCCGACCATTTTCCCAAGAAGTCGAAGCGTAAGAAAAACCGGTAGATTACCTTCTTTCGTCTTTTATCGACCTTGAGGATTGTAGACTGGAATCTGATGTTGGAAAAACCTCCCGTTCGGGGAGGAATCAGGTCGAGGAAGGACAAGACATGGCCTACAATCCGGCACAGCCGCGAAACCCCATCGGACAGTGGACTGAATGGGGTTTGACCGTCGGCTGGCATGAGTACGTTGACCGTCGCGGCAACGTGCGCAAGTACTACAAGAACAATCTCTCCCAAATGCCCAGCGGCTATGAGATGATGCACGTCGGCGCTAGCGGACGTAATTTCAGCACGCTCAAGAACCATGATGTTCACGAACGCGTGCATATCACCGGCACCGAGGACGGCGAACAGCTCGCCATCGCGTCCACCGGCAACACCTGCTTCGGAGTCATCAACCATGACCGTGAGGCCCCGGAACACACGTTGAGCATGTGTCGTGGAAACAAGTTCCAGCCGGTCAGCGAGAACCTGCCGTTGGACGAGACCAGTTTCGGCGGTCGTGCCGCACAATTGGAGGGGCGTAAGGACGGTAAGGTGTACGACACCCTGAACGCCCGAACGAACGAGCAGGTCAACCGTGCCGCGTTCGAAGGCGAGAACGCGAAGGTGTACCACATCGACCCGAAGGACTTCGCGGAGGCGGAGGTCAAAGCCCGCCACTACTACGAGAATAAGCTTGGTCTGAACAATGCCGACGCGCGTTCCGCAGAAGTGTTCGTCTACATGGACAAGGAAGGCAAGACGCACGTCGCACCAGCCTTGAAGCGAGACTCGAAGACCGGTCTTCTGAAACGTGCCCCCCGCCCGCATAATGAGGGTGGCTCCCCAATGGCTATCGTTCCGGGCGACGATTTGACCCGAATGACCCGCGCCATGCAAGCCGAAGGACTGGACGACGTGCAATGCGCCATCAGCGCCGGTACCGGCAAACAGGCGAACGGCCATCCGCAGAACGCCCTGCACTTCCGCAAGGAGTTCTACCGCAATAAGACCAGTGGAGACCATGTGACCTCTTGGGGAACCATCGAAATGAACAACAAAGGCACCGAGGTCGAGAAGGCCCGTGGCGAGTTCAGCAGCGACAAGGAGTACGCGGACTACAAGTCGAAAGTCGCAGACCGTCGAAACAAAGCCGCATCCAACTACTATCATCCGGTGGACAGCGAAAGCGCCGCCAAGCTCATGCGCCGTAAGACCGGCAACATGAACATTCCACAGGACAGCATCGAAATGCGCCATCAGGACAAGGAAGTGTCCTTCGCGGTTCGCGGAGAGCATACCAACACCCTTTACGACGGATACGGTTCCCGTGTCGGATACGAGGCGAACGACGCCGACGGATTCCGTAGCATGTTCAACTATTCGCACCAGAACAATCCGGTACCCGTCCAAGCCGTGCATGTCGGCACCGGCAAGCATGAGGGACAGTACGGCATCACCCTACGCGACAAGGCCAGCGGCATGAGCGTCGTGTCTTGGTACAACAAGCGCGGACACCACACCGACACCGAACCCCTGCTTAAAGCGAACCTTCCCCAGAGGGCATGACATTTCCCAAAACGATTTTTTCGAGGTGGACAATCCGGCAAAAGTCTGGATACCGTCCACCCTGAAATTTTTTTCAAGGTATTTTCCCACCTATACGAGGTTGACGGCATACATGTCCGCTAAGGTGGTAGACGAAATCCGCAAAGGAAACGTTTCACATTTCGGATAGGACATTGAATGAGTGACAATTGGAACAATGCCGCCAAGAAAATCGGTGGCGTGGGTCTTGCTGCCGTGATGGCCGTCGGCTCCATGGGAACGGGAGCTGTGACGGCGTTGGCCGTTGACGACGCCAATACGACGACCCCGCTATCCACTTCCGGCGGCGAGACCACCACGACAAGCCGTAAACTCCAAACCACCTACGGAAAGCAGACCGTCACCTACGAGAAGGACGGCGACGGCAACTATACGGCCACCATCGACAAGTACGACGGCGACCCGTTGGAAGCCGCCACCGCCACGCTTGACGGCGAGGACAAGCCTATCGCATTGTCTGCTGAAACCCCGACCCTCAACATCGACCACAGTAAAGTCGGCGTCAGCCATCTGACCGGCACCGTCACCTACAATGGCACATTCGATGAGTCTGACACCGTAAGCCGCAAGGTCACACTGACCGTGAACGTGGACGAAACCTACGGCAAGGAAGTCACCCTAAAGAACGGGACGAAGTTCGTCGTGCAAGGCGACACCAACACCGCGAACGCCACACTGAACGGCGTGACCTTGGACAAGGACGGCAATCCGTCCGAAAACACCGTCCGCCTGTCGGACGGCACCACAGCCGCAATCGACTGGTCGAAACCCACATACGATTACAGGAACGGCTACACCGTCACCAAAACCGGAACCGCGACCGCCAGAGTCGAAATCATGGACTTCAACTGGGACAGCGGAACCCGAATCGACGCCTACGGTTGGAACACGCACACGAGCGTGACCGCATCCAACACCGCCAGCTGGTCAACTAACTATGAGGGCAACGACATCCCATTCACCACATCCGACGAGGATGGAAAACAGCTCGCGTCCATGACCGGCAACACCATTCCTCAACGACTGGAAGTTACCGGCAGCAACGGCAGCAACGTGACCCTCACCAATCCGACCATCACGCCGGGAGCCACCACCGGCGCGGGCAAACTCGGCATGATTCACGAGACCGGCACAGCCGGATACTCCAAGGAAGCAGGAGGAATCCTCCCCGAATTCGCCGCGACCGTGAACTATACGAAGGATTACGGCAAGGAAGTCACCTTGAAGGACGGCACCCCGTTCACCATCCGACAGAACGGCAGGACCGCCGTGTTGGACTACGCGAACAAGGACTACACCGTCAACAAGGCGGGCAAGGTCGTCGGCAAGGACGGCAGGGAAATCACCAGCCTGAAACTGTCCGACGGCACAGAACTGCCAATCACATGGTCTAAGACCACTGACTCCAAAACCCATGTGACCACCGTCGTGGGAACCGTCAACCAGAAGTACAAGACCATCGACCCGGAAACCAAAGCCGAATACGAGTGGACGATTCAAGTCAACCAATCCTACTCCCGTACCGACACTTGGAGCGGTGAGGTAGAAGGGAAGACGTTCCAGTTCACGAACAATCCGGAAACCGGCGACCAATCCTACACGGCCAGCGAACCGTCCGACAAGGTTCCGGGACGTATCACCGTGCGTACGAACGACTCCGACGACACGTTCACGTTGAACCACGGCGACCTGAAGGACGTACGCCTCACAGCCAACGGCACGTTCGCCAAAGTGGACGTGACCGGCACAGCCGTCTACCATGTCGGCGCTAAGAACGGCAATCCGGCGTTCGACGTTTCCATCCCGTTCAAATATTCCACGGGTGAGAACATCACTCTGGCCGACGGCACCCAGTTCACCGTATCCGGAGAAAACCCGGACGGAACCGTGGAAGCCGTAGCCAATGTGCCCGCCAACAAGTCCTATCATGTGAGCAAAGACCGCAAGGTCGTTGACAAGGACGGCAATGAGGTCAAGACAGTCAAACTGTCCAACGGCAAAAGCCTGAACATCGCATGGAACGTCAGCGTGGACAACGCCACTCACGTGACATCCGCAACCGGCGTCGCCACAGGCAACTACGAGTACACGGACGTTCAGACCGAACAAACCAAAATCTGGCATATGACCGTCAACTTGGGAGATTATTCACGTACCAACACTTGGTACGCGCAGGTTGGAGATAAGCAGATTCCGCTCATAAATCTTCCGAACGCGGGTGGTAACCAGTCCCTCACCACTCCGACCGTGAACGTCCGTCCGACCACCGTGACCATCGGCTCACTGAACGAAGACGACAACACCAAGTTTACGATTGAACCGACCTTCAGGGAACAACACATCACTTCGGGCGATAAGCTCGGCACAGCAATCGTATCCGGCACAGCCGTCTACCATGCCGACGCGAACCCGGATAAAGGCTTGCCGCAGTTCGACATCACCGTACCATTCGAATATTCGATTGGCGAGGAAATCACGTTGAACAATGGCACCGATAAGGGGACTCCTTTCAGCAAGTACGAAGATGGTTCCTATCACGCCGGATATTCCGCAACGGGCCTGTCCGACAAGGACAACAGTCCTTCCTACCATGAGGTCACACTGTCCAACAAGGACAAAGCCACCGTCAAATGGGAATCCACTCCCAAGACCATGGTGGGTGCCGACAACGAGCATAATATCGTCGTGCTCTCCGGAACAGCAGAGGGAACCGTGACCGTCGATGACGGACACGGCAACAAGATTGAACAAGCCTACACGGTGGGAACCCGAGACGTTCGTCCCGAGGATAAGAACTTCACGAAGATGACGCTCACCCAGACTTCCTCCGACGGCAAGTCCAAGAGTTACGAAATCAATAAGACGGACTTTGATGAGAACCATCAGAAAGTCGTTGACCTTCCCGCCTCCGACGCGAAGGACTCCTTCTCCCTCTCCGCCGAGCATGGTCTCGACGCGGAAGTATCCCGTCCGAAACTGAGTGTTGACGGCACCAGCCGAATCATCACAGTCAACGTGAACGGCGTGGACTACACGGTACGAGTCAACTTCCAAACCTCCGACATCCAACCGGACAGTCCCGCCAAACTCAACGGCATCTACGTGAATCTCACCGGCAAAGCCGAAAAAGGCACGCTCATCGACAATTGGAATCCGAACAGGCTCGACTATGTGGTCGCATTGAAAGACGCGAACACCAGCGCCTACCTGCTACCGGAAGCCCCGGCAGGAGTAACCGTCAAAGCCGGAAACGTGACCCAAAGCGCACAATCCAACCGACAGGAATGGACAGTCACCGACACCGCCACGGGAGCAAGCCGCACCTACAGTGTGACCGTAACCCGTCCTGTCAAAACCGCCGTCACCGAATTCCAGCCGAAGGAGCCGGTGGAACAGTCTCCGGTCAAGACACCAGACTCTCAGACTGACACGAGCCTCGCATCCGTCGGTTACGTTGGCAAGGACGGCAAGTATGTGCCCGTCACATCCGACAAATTCGACATTCCGGAAGGCGGCACCTTCTCCTATGAGACGAAGGTTGGCCAAAGCGCCGTAGTGTCCAGTTCCCACAAGGGCATGACCTACACGTATACGGTCAGCGTGCTCTCTCCGGACGGCAATACGTTCACCCAACATGACTACACCGTCACCTACATCACCGCCGCCACCCACAAGGCGGAACTCACCGGCATCTCCGTGGACGGCAAGCTCATTAACGGATTCGACCCGAACAAAACCTCCTACGAAGTGGCTGTGGACAATCCCGACAAGTGGACGGTCGTAGGTCAATACGACAAGGATTCGGGAATGAGCATCACCATCAACAAGAATGGTGCCGATGCGACACTCACCGTCACATCCGGAGATGGACTCGTGTCCAAGGATTACAAGGTTCACGTCACCAAGAAACTGTTCGGAGGCGCTGGAACCGCTGGCGTAAGCGACCTCGCGCAGACCGGCGTGAACACCGGAATCATCGGACTGGTCATCATCGTGCTCGCCGCAGTCGGCGGACTGTTGGCCATGGCCGTCAAGAAGCTTGGCAAACGTAAGACCGCAAGCCAGACCGAAGAATCCTCCGACGGTCAATCCAATGCCGAGACCGAAACCGAATCCGACCCGGACAAGAAGAAACCGGCCCATAAAGCCGAATAACAGATAAAGCCTTGCCCTCCCCGACATGAAACCATGCTTCAACCAGTTGCCAAAGATTGGAAGAAGCATGGTCGGAGCGGGCAAAAATCGGAAGGCTGGCCTTGGGAACTCTCCTGCAAACCGTACTTGAGACCAGCTTTCCATACTTATAACTGAACAATCAAAAAACGCGCGGGGGGGGCTTCTTTTCAGCCCTTCTCCCGTTTTCATGACACACTCTCCAGAAGGGAAGCTCAAGGTTATGAAACCCGGCCTGAGAAAGGTTGCCGCGCTTATCTTGGCTACGGCGACAATGTTCGGTGGTGGCGCATTGTCCGCGTCTACCGCTTTGGCTGACGATTTGACGGTGGATTCGTCCACGCAAGTCCAAGCCGACACCAGTAATAGTGGGAACGCCGACACTAATAGTGGCAACACCCAGTCAGACATTACCGGCAGTAGTAATGCTGACAGTCAAACACAGTCGGACGTTCACGCCGACACTAGTATCCGAGCGCAATCCGCTCCGGAAGATGCTAAAGACGTTACCATTCATGACATGCTCGACACGGACACCGCATACGTGTCGAAACTCAAACTAACCGACCGAGTCACTGGAACCGCACCATTCGACAATGACAATGAGCGTGGCGACGATAAGGACGCGAGCAATGATATAGTCCGCTCGTTCGATGATGTAATCTACGACTACGATTACACCGTCACCCCGGATTCGACCATGGACTATTACAAGCGTACCCGTGTCGGCTTCCATTTCGAACTGCCTTATCCGGCGGATAAGGTCACGTTCGACACCGACCAAATGGGTTGGGTAGACCAGACTCCCGGCTATCAGCCGAAACTCACGACCGAAACCATCAACGGTGTGAAGACGCAAGTGTACACCTGCTATCGCCTGTTGGAGCCGACTTCCAACAGTCCGACCGTCAACCCCGGCACCAGCGCCATCCAGCTCGCGGTCAAAGTCAAAGCCGCGCCACACGGATACAAATTCCGCCCGACCGTACAGGCGTGGACAGCATGGAACAAGAACAATCCCACCGACACCGGAACACACAAGGCAATGTCGGACACGCCAAAGGACGTGACCGTAAGCGCGAAACTCAACCTGAACATAAGCCTGCAATACCAAATTACGGGCGGCGGCACCTACGATTTCAATACGGGTGACGCTACCGCGCCAAACAAAGGCAAAGGCAAGATTCAGGGACGCCAACTGCATGTGCTCGTCCGTACCGCGATGCGTTGGAAGGACAGGTCGAAGGGGTTGAAGGGCATCGAAGTGCCCACCGGAAGCATCGGCTACAAGCTGAACGTGTCCAGCGTGTTTCAGGACGACGACGACAAGCATGCGAAGCATGCGGGTGAAAAAGCAATGGCAGCCGATACTTTGGGACAGAATCCACCAAACCACCACTTATAAGTGGAACGGAAAGAGCACTCACAACAGGAAGTGCGACTCGTTCGACCACAATGGTAGTTTCCCCAGCTCCATCACCGTGGATAAGGAGTCCGTCAACGACGGAACCACCGTCTACGACGACGGCACCATTACCGACAAAGGCACCACCGTCAACGTAAGCTTCACCGGCTACGACACGTTGAACTACCCGTGCGCCAACGCCGGACAGTACACCTCATTCGGCAAATGCTCCACCGCATACATGGACGGCTCCCTCACCCAACAGCAGGTAGCCGCACTGCACGTGGACGAGTTCACGTTCATCCTCCCCACCGCCACCACGGACGGCAAGACCGCCGCCCAGTATTATGGCAAAGACCAGACCGGCAACGTGACCATCACCGATACCGCACTGTCGGCCACCAGCGTATCCGGCATGACGCTCGACACGTCCGATACGAACACGAACCAATCGGTCGCCGACGACGACTTGGCATCAGGCAACTGGACAGTAAGACTGCCCGGAGCATTCATCCAGAGCATGTACTACACGAACGCATCCACCCGCACCGTCGGACGTTGCGACAACGCGACCACCGGACGCTGGCAGGACGCGGAAAGATACAAAGGTTCCGACCGAGTGTTGGAAAACACCAAGTTCGGCATCGTCACCGCAGCCGAAAACAAACTGAATTCGACCGGCAACGGCAGGGTGCTCGGCGTCCACTTGGTCAAATGGGACCCCGACATCCTCACCCCGTTGTCCGCAAGCGACAATCCCGACCAACCATACACCGTCCACGACAGCTACAACACGTGGGGCGCGCGCTTCTGGTGGTCGGACACCCGCACCAATGACGGCATGGAACCCGTCATATGGGGCGTATTGCCCAACGGCGTCAACTTCTCCACCGACACCGCGCAAGCCAAGGCCGACTATGATGATTTCGACTGGTATCCGACATACGCTCAGGCTGCCAAGCATGGCAAAGTACTCGCCGCGCAGATAATCGACACACGCGTATGGGATACCGCCAACACGTCATACGATTCACGTATCAGCGTCGGCGCCACGCTCCCCATGCAGGTCAACGACAAGACCGCAGGCAGGACGGCGCAGACCACCGGACAGGTTGACTACTGGACACGCAACGACCTCGCCAAGAAAGCCAACCTCGACATTGAGGACGATTTGACCACGTGGACGGCATACGCGCGCTCCATCACCGGCGACGACTACACGAGCCTCGTCAAACAACTAGGCAAGCCCAGCCTCCACTACGACGGCAAAACCTATCTGAAGGCCACGTTCAGCGACGACGGCGTATATCAGGGCGGCGACACCGGCGGAAACAACAAGGGCGACACCCTGTACGTCGTGGGCGAACGTCCGGCAATCGGCATCCACACCAGCCAGAAAGACACGGCCAACACCGTGTCGAAGACCATCTACGATTTGGACAAGGAACAGCGTCACGCCGACTGGGTGATAAACGCGACCGCCAAGACCGGCGACAGCAGCACCGGCGGCGACTATCTGACCGACTACCACATCAAGGTCACACTGCCCAAGGGTCTGACCTACACGGACGGCTCATCGACCGTGGGCGGAGAATACAAGGACACTGATTCAGGACAAACGCAGGGCGTTGTCACCGGCGGCACGCCCGTCACGCCGACCGTCACCCCAAACAAGGACGGAACAACCACATTGGAGTACACGGTCAACGGAGTGAAGGCGGACGGGACGGACACGCTCGTCAGATTCTCCACCACCATCGGAGAGCCGTCCGACCCGGAGACGGACGCGAAGAACAACCAGCAGTATACGGTGAACACGGAAATCAGGTCGAAACGGTGGATGGGCACCCCGTCCGCCGCCTACGGTCAGACCGCCGCCTACACCATCCGCGTGTCGCGTACGCACGCGTCCAGTCTTGCGACCCGTGCGAAGACCCTGTTGAACGAGACCCAGTCGAATCTTGGATTCGTGAATATGCTGGGCAACTTCAGCCGTGACGCGAAACCCGCCCCGTATGCGGTTGACATCATGCCCTACAAGGGGTTGGGACAGTCCGACTATCACGGCGAATACACATTGACAGGACTGTCGGTCAAGGCCGGTGCGGGCGCGAGCATGAGCGGCGTCAAAGTCTACTTCACCACCGACCCGAAGTGGCGGAACGTGGATGCGACGAAGATAACCCGCGAACAGGTCGAACAGTGGACGGAAGCGAAAGTGGATGCGACGACCGGCAAGGTCGTCATCCCCGACGGCTGTGACCAGCCGGTGGCATGGGCGTTCACGTCGCCCAGCCTTCCCGCCAACGCCCGCTACGACTTCACACTGGGCATCAAACCCACCAATAATAGTGCGGGCGACGTGTACATGAACCGGTGGGCTGACGGTGACAACAAGGTTGACGCCCTGACCCAGATAGTCGAGCGCAAGGTCAACGGTGTCGCATGGTTCGACGTCAATCATGATGGCATCCGACAGGATTCGGACCGTCTTCTCTCCGACGTGACCGTGACCCTCTTGGACAAGAAGGGTAAGACCGTCACCAGTGTGGACGGCAAACCCTGCGCCACTCTGACCGACAAGAACGGACGCTACGAGATAGGTTCCATTCCAGCCGGTAGCGGCTACAAGCTCAGGTTCACGCCGAAAACCGGCATTACATGGCACGGGCATCATACGACCGTCAAAAACGCGAAGGACGCCAGCGAGGCGACCGATTCCGATAGTGATGAGGAGGATGATGCGGACGGCAACATGATTGCCGGAGTAATCCCATTAAAGGATTTCCCCGCATTGAACAAGATGACTGCCGCCATCTACGAAGACCTGAACGAAGACCACGGCATTTACGGCATGGTCATGCCCACGGTTCCGGTCGCCGTCAAAGCGGTCAAAGTGTTGAACGGTCGTCCGAACGGCGCTTGGACTGAAAAAGACAAGTATGTCGCGGACATCACCCCGTTGAACAATGCTCCGAAGAGCGCGGTGCCATCCTCCATCGCGTTCACCGACAACAAGACCCAGACAGTCAGAATTAACACCGGCGCGTTCACTCAGGAAGGCACTTACCAGTATGAGGTGAAGGAACGCAAGGGAGACAATGCTGGAGTCACGTATGATGACCGTGTTTGGATACTGACCGTCACCGTCACCGACGATTTGAACACGTTCGACCGTCATGTCACGGCCAACGTGTCCAATAATGGAATTCAATCCGACACCGTCCAGTTCACGAACACGTATGCTCCGAAGGATACGCAAGCCCGTATCGTGGCAAGCAAACTGTTCACGAACGCAGACCAGTCGGCCACCAAGATTACCGACTTCCAATTCGACCTGTATGCGAACGACAAGGCGACCGGAACTCCTATCCAAACCGTGAACGCCAGCGCGGACGGCAAAGTGGAGTTCTCTCCGCTCCTGTTCACCAAGGCGAAGCTGAACGGCAAAGACAAGGACACCTTCTCTTATTCGGTTCGTGAACGCAACACGGGTGCGGCGGGCGTCAAATATGACGACCATTACGCCGTATGGACTGTGACCGTCACCGACGATAACAGTGGACAGTTGAAAGCCTCGCTCATCAATCCGGCCATCTCCATGAAGAATGGCAAGACCATTGACAACGGCCAGTTCGTCAACTCGTATTCCAGCCAGCCTGTGTCCGTCACGCCGAAAGCCAGCAAGGTAATCGACAATCCGAAGCACACGCTCCGCCTGTTGAACGCCAACGAGTTCACATTCGAATTGCAGGACAAGAATGGCAAGACCATCCAATCCAAGACCAACAATGCGGACGGAACCGTAACCTTCGACAAGCTCGCCTACAATACGGTAGGTGAACACGATTACCGTATCGTGGAAAAGACGGGACAGTTCAAAGGCATCACCTACGACCAGACCGTCCACGCCATGCACGTCAACGTCACCGACAACGGTTACGGACAGTTGAAAACCTCCACCTCTTACGACAATACGAACAAGACCCCGGTCTTCCACAACACGTATCAGCCGAAGGACGTGACCGTGAGCCTCACCGCACACAAGACGTTCGACAACAAGAACGCCAGCCATGCGAAACTCACCGACTTCCAATTCCAACTGTTCGACAACGAGCAGGCGGTAGGCAAGCCGTTGCAAACCGTGAACGCCGACCAGAACGGAAACATCAGCTTCCAACCGTTGACGTTCACCGCCCAACAGTTGAACGGTGCCAAAACCCGCACGTTCACCTACACGGTGCGTGAAGTCCGCCAGTCGGTGGGCGGCGTCAACTACGATTCCCACATGGGAATGTGGCAAATCACCGTCACCGACGATTTGACCGGACAGTTGAAAGCCCAAACCAGAACGAACGCGGCCTATCCGACCACGTTCACGAACACGTATCAGGCGAAGCCGGTCAGCGTACAATTCCGTGCGCACAAGACCCTCAACGACCCCGACCATACAGGCATCCAACTGCAAGCCGGACAATACGAGTTCAAATGCGTCGAGGACAAGACAGGCGGTCAGGCTGGAACGGTGAAAACCAACGACCAGCAGGGCAACATCCTGTTCGACACCATCTCCTACAAGAAGACGGGAGTGTACGACTACACGCTCAGCGAAGTCCACGGCGACAGGGGCGGCGTCACCTATGATGCTACGAAACATCATGTGAAAGTCACCGTCACCGACAATGGCGAAGGCCAACTGTTGGCCGACGTGAAATATGATAACGGAACCAACATTCCGGAATTCACCAACACGTACCATGCCCAACCCGCCACGGACAATCCGACCGCAATGAAGAAGATGACCTCCCCCAAGGGCAACAAGTACACGCTCAAAGGCGAAGACTTCAACTTCACACTCCACCAGCAGTCGGCACCCGCCAACGTGCGGAACGAAGACCAGACGAAACGGAACGACCAGCAGGGCAACATCCGATTCGACCAACTGTCGTTCCCGCTCGTAGGCACCTACGTGTACACCATGACGGAACAGGATACGACCATTCCGGGAGTCACCAAGGATGGGACGGTAGCCACCATCACCTACGTGGTCAAGGATGTTGACCATACGGGCAAGCTGACCGTCGTGTCCAAGACCGTCACCCCAACCACCGGCGCTAACGGCAAGAACATCACGTTCACCAACCATTACAGTCCGAAGAACGTCGGATACTCCATCAGCGGCGTGAAAAACATCGTCAACACGGATACGGCAACCAGCCGCACTCCGCAGGACGGTGAATTCAAGTTCCAACTGAACGCGGTATCCGCACAAGACGCGGACGGCAACACCATCAGCGTGAACGACATGCCAATGCCAGCCGGAAGCCAAGACGGAACACAAACCGTGTCCAACAAGGGAACCGGATTCACATTCGGCCAAATGGTCTACACCATGCCCGGCGTGTACACGTATCACGTGAAGGAACTCGCCGGAACGGACAAGACCATCGGCTACTCCACTCAGGAATACGATGTTACCGTCACCGTCACTGACCATGACGGCGCTCTCACAGCGACCGCCGACCGTCAGACCAATGGCATCCGATTCGACAACACGTACACCCCGACACCCGTCAGCGTGCTACTCGAAGCGGCCAAATATCTGACCGGACGTGACCTGAACGACAACGAGTTCACCGCCGAATTGAAGGATTCCAACGGCAGCCTGCTCCAAGCCAAACCGTTCACCCGCGTTCCACGCAACACGCAATCCGACAAGGTAACTGCACGCGAAGGCGACGGAACCCTCGAATTCGACAAGCTCACGTTCGACAAGACCGGCGTGTACACGTACACGGTTGACGAACAGGACGGAACCTTGGGTGGCGTCACCTACGACACCACCAGCCACACCGTCACCATCACCGTCACCGAGGACTCGAAGAGCCACAAGCTCGTCTCCAGCGTCGCCTACTCCAACGGCAAAGCCAACGAAAAGAGCATCCTCTTCCGGAACACGTACCAGCCGGAAGACGTGTTGGTCGAACTGTCGGCCAAGAAGAATCTGACCGGACGTGAACTGCAAGCGTCCGAATTCGAGTTCGAGCTTGTGGACGATAAGGGCAATGTCATCGACAGTGAGAAGAACGACAAGCAGGGCAACATCCAGTTCAAGCCGTTCACCTACAGTCGAGACAATGATGGAGTGGATGATTGCGGCGAATACCGGTATGTGATTCGCGAGAAGAACACCGGCGAGAAGAACGTCACCTACGACAAGACGGAACACCATGTAACCGTCACCGTAAGCGACAATCTGCAAGGCAACCTGACCGCCAGAGTCGAATACGACCCGACGGACGATTCAGCGAAGGATTCCAGCACCATGCTCGTCACGCCGACCGATAAGGCCGACAAGACCGACGGGGATGCTGGTGAGGATGAGAACAATCCGACCGCAACCCCCAGCATGGTCACAACCACCGGAACCCGACCCGAGTTCACCAACTCCTACATTCCACCGGTGACACCGGCCATCGTGAAAGCGGTACGCCAACTCGCCCAAACCGGTGTGAACACGCCCATCATGGCGGTCATCCTGTTCACACTCTTGGGAATGGGATTGACGGTCGCGTATTCCGTCCGTAAGCGTCATGCCGTGACGCCGCGACATGGACGCTGACACGACCGTGAGCTAGGGGAGGGTCGGGCTGGTTCCACCGCCAGTCCGACCCTCCCTTTTTGTATTGCCTTCAAGTTGATGTCAATTCGCATGTCTGATAACATGTATTTTTACATGCAATAGTAAGGAGACGCAATGCAATTGACTGTACCTGTGGAGACGATGGTTCCTATCAGCCGATTCAGCAGGGGAACCGCAAGCTCCGAATTCGCCAAAGTAGGGGACGGCACTCCCGTCATCGTCATGAAGAACAACCACCCCGCTTACTTCATCCTCAACGAACATGATTACAGGCATTTCCGCGAACTGGAGAACGAATTAGTAGAACTTAAGAACAAAGAAGCCCGCCGTCAGGCTTTGGAACACGAATACACTCACTCATCTGACACCGTTGAAGACATGATGGACTATCTTAATGCGCTCTGAACTGAAGCTAAAAACCATACGGTCGTTCGACAACGACGTCAAACGTCTGAAAAAGAAGCATTACGACATGAGCAGACTTGAGGAGCCACTTCGGGCTTTAGGGGAAAGTGATACTGATGTTCTGAAGACGAAATATTCCGACCATGCTCTCACCGGCGACTGGAAAGGATTCCGCGAATTGCATGTCGAATCAGACCTACTACTTGTATATCGCCGCGACGGAGACGAGATTTCTCTAGTTCTGGTGAGACTTGACACCCACGATTCGCTATTTTCCAACGGCCGCGTCTCCCGTAAAGACATCAAATCATATAAGACAGCGGAGGGTAAAAGCCTATAAAGCAAGGTGAGCCTAGGTGGGGTCAATCCCCTCAGCTGGCCTTTGCTATGCCCAAAAATAATCTAACAAAAAACAGTCATACAGCAATGCTGGCGTCGGTCATTATCAAGCATTCAGGTGTGCGAAAAGGGCGTTCATGTCTCGATAACCTCGCGTGTGTTCGTCCTTTATTATACGCTTAGCCTCCCGCATGGCGGAAATAGTCTCCTTGTTCGGAACGTCTGTGGGTTGGTTTGAACGGTATCTGTCAGATAATGGTATAGGCGGTTCCTTGCCTTGTTTTGTCATATCGTCCACGCATTCCCGTGCGACCTGTTGAATGCCGTTCAGTGCTTGGTCTGGTGTTTTGTCCAGCCAGCTGAGGTTGGGGAGTTCGAGTACGGTTCCTACCCATTCCTCGTTTTCGTCCGACCATTCGATTTTGCATGTGTAGTGGTTGGTGGGGTTTCCCATTTTTTGTCTCTTTTTGCCGAGTGTTTCCAATGGTTGTTTTACCTCATGTGGAGGAGAAGTCGGTGAGCTTTTGAACGGATTTTAGGCCGCAATCCCCTTCCGTAAGGTCGGGGAGGTTCAGCGACCACACCTGTGGTATACTGGAATTGTTCACACAAACAGGGGTTGAAAACCCACCACGCATAAAGGAGACAAAAATGCTCAGCCTCGAAGTCCAAATCAGCAAACGCACCAATCGTTGGGTGGATGTCACCAACGACTTCCTCAACATCGCTAGCCGCAATTACCTCAGCGGACGCAAGCACTGGCGAACCATGAAGGGCGTCGAGAACTTCATCGACAAGGCCATCAAGACCTACCCTTGGCTCACTCGTGAGAACTTCCGAATCAACGGCACCGAAGAGGAACGTCGCAAGCCACAGACCTCCACCACCGACGTGGAAGTGCATGTGGGGGACATATTTGTCAGCTCTTGGGGTTACAGCATGACTCTCGTGGACTTCTACCAAGTGACCAAGGTCAGCAAGACCGGCAAGAGCGTCAACGTCCGCAAGCTCGCCTACAAGGTCGTGGATGGTGCCACCTGCTCCCCGCAGGGTGGGCGTGTGGTTCCCGTCAAGGACTGTTTCGTGGGGGAGGAGTTGAAAAACAAGCGTATCAGGGGTGATTATGGCATGAAGCCCCGCCCTATGTTCACTGTGAACGATTGCGCCACTGCCCATCTGATTGAGGATGTCAACCCTAACGGCTACTTCATGTGCAACTGGGATTGATTTCTTAAAATAGGGAACTTGTACAGGAAACGTACAAGTTCCCTTTTTTGTTTTTGGGCGGGTTGACGCTTCCCTTTATAGAGGTATACTGGAATTGTTCACACAAGCAGGTTTCAAAAGGAGAACAACATGGACGCTGACACTCAGTCCATCGACATTCATCAAGCCACGGAGGTTTGCTTTTTCGCAGAAAGGGGTTACAGGTGGAAAGGCGAGCATCCTTGGATTCTCACCATCCCCGTTTCTGAACTGGCTTACCGGTGTGTGGAATCGTGGCTCAATATAGCTGACAGCAGATACGCAGAGGGTATGCTTCCTACGGAGGGTCTTCAGACCCGCTACCGCAGGCTTACCGACTCCGACGCCGAGCAGGCCGAATGGGATTCCTTCTGCGATGACCTCCGCGATGAGGCCGCCGACATGGATATGGAATATCTGGCCGCATGGTTCATCGACTTAAATAAATCCGTCACTGTTTCGCATGTGTTGAGGCAACGCGACGGCAAGCGGTATCTCGACTCAGAATGCGAATATGCATACTGATTGTCTGACTGGCGGGCTGGGGCGTGTGTTTGCCGTCATCTTCTAGGGTAGGGAACCTTGCTTGTCTTTCCGTTTGACAATCCTGTTTTTGTGGGTTATACTGGAGTTGTTCGCACAAAAAGTTAAAACCAAGGAGAAAAACATGACCATCAACCTGCACGACCTCACTGGACAGGAATCGGGAATAATCCTCGTGGAAACGGATGATGGACGACACATGAACATGGTCGCCAACTGGGGAGCCAATGACGGACTGCCGTATCTTTTCGAACCAATGCTCGAACCGTTCTCGTTCCTCTTCCTCCCCTCAGAGGATGTCCACGTCGAAACCGAACGCATTCACAGCGGGGCACTCAACGACGAAATCGCCCACGACGGTCTCGAAGACTGGAACCCGTTGGACGACGATTTGGACTCGGACGAACCCTGCGAAGTATACCCGCTGTCAAACGGCTGGATTGTCGTCGCCCCGAAGGAATGGAACTGACATAATGAAAACACGTAACGTCCTCAACACCGTTGCCCACACACTGCCGGACTGGCATGTGGGCAACGACCGCCAATTCGGACGCATCACCGCGTACGACCCCCAAGCACGATACGAGATTATCGTCAACTTTCCCGACCGCGACACCATCCGCATCGTCCGCATTCAGTACGAGCTAGTCGAGGATAACACCGTCCTCAATACGGCCGACATGGGTGAGGAACAGGCATTGTCCGAACTGTCCCGCCTGCTGGCCTCGCCCATGCCGCGCACCGACCGGCTCATGTGGCTGAAAGACCAGTTTGACAAGACCGCTGAATGGTGGCGGAACACGATTGGCGGCGAACAGATGGCGAAGGACACCGATGATATGGCCGAACGGTACATGCATGTATGCGAGAACTGCAACAAATACCTTGAACACGACCCTGTAACCGTGTTCAAAGGGTGGCTGCTGTGTGAGAAGCTTGGCAGTCCGTATGAGACGCGCCGTCAGGCCGCATTGCACATGCTGGCCGACGTGTGGCAACTGGACAGGGACTAAGGGGTTGAGATGGAATATTTTCCGAACAAAAGAGCGGTGGAACTGCTTTGCGAAGACGCCAACAATGAGCGCGGCTGGCTCAGCGACGGACTATACGAGACGGCAACGGTCGATAAGGACACCGGCATCGTCCATGTGGGCGAACACGGCAGCATCGACCTGTACGCGATTGTCAGTCTGGTCGAAAAAGGCATCAAAGACGAGGGAGGAAAAATCTATGGTAACGGATGATATTAAGCTCATCGACCCAATTCGACGCGGACACCATGGAATCCTACGCAAGGAAGTGGTGAACCATGCTTGACCTTGAACAACTGCTATCCGACCTGCGCGGACTGGAAAACGAACTGAACGGAATGGGCGTCGAAGCCGTATTGGACGAGCGGGATGATGGAATGCCGGAATTCCACTTCGGAGAGTTCGGCGGCGGACTCAGCTGGTGGGTTAACAAGGGATTCTACCTCACCATCTGGGCCGGAAACCTCAGCGACGTCTATGACACCAATATCTTCTGCGAGTTCCGGCATGAACTGATGCGCCGTCTTGCCGACCAATATGAGGAGAAGGCACAAGACACGCGCGACGCGTGGGGTAGGCTCTGCGGAGACGACACGCCAATGCCCGCGAATCTGGCCGAAAAGTCCGATGGATACGAGCGCGTGGCGGAACGGCTCCGTGACGCCATCAAGGACGACGGAGTGCCCGTCTTCATCGACAACTTCGCCGACTTCAAACTGCTCCGCCAGCACGACCCACGCGACCTTCTGACCGACGTCACCGGACAACGCCTGCGTGGCATGGGACTTGTGGAGCGCAAATACTGTCCCGGCGACGTGTTCGACGAGCTGACCGACAAGGGACGCGCGGCCGTCGAATACACGGCACGAACCATGGGGATAAGCCTAAAATGATATTCGACGGCAAACAGAGGGGGTATGACCTTGAACGTCGATTTTGAGGATAACGGTAACGACGAATACGGTCTGGTTTTCTCGCGGGACAGTGAATACGACCCGCTCCCATCCTTCCAGTTCAACGACTGTGGGGAAGTGTTCATCGGCTTGCCGGATGATGACGTGGCGGAACAGGTGAGGGATGTTCTGAACAGAAGGTATCCCGTCGATTCGCGCCGACAGTTGGGTGAGGCCGTCTACGACCGTTTGAATTTGAAACGTCAGGTATTGGAGTCCGTGATTCGTGCCGACGAGAAGAATGGTCGAGACGCTTCGGAGAAGAAACTGGAGTTGGAGTTTCTGGAGGACGTGTTCGAGTCTTTGGATGATATCATCTGATTAGGGTCACTCAACTGATTGTGGTATAGTGGGGATGTCCACACATAAAGCATTCGCATAAAAAGGAACCACTACATGAATCAGTCAGAACCAGAAACCGACCTCATATCATGGTTGGAACAACAATGGGACAAAGCCGTCAAAGATTCCGAAACCCCGGACGGGGAACTGCTGGAAAAATACACTTTCTACGACGGCCTCACCACAGCCTACGAATTCACCATCGCCCGCGTCAAACAGTATGGAGTCCAACCGACCACAGACAGTCGGACAGCCGCACTCATGGAAATCATCGACTATGCGGACAAAAAGAAAAAAGAACTCCGCTACAACCGTACGATACGGAATCTCACCTCCCCAGACGAGTCACCGTCACCCGACGAACAAGGAGGCCACAATTCCTACGGCGACATAATTCACATCTGCGAAAAACTCTTGGAAGAAGCCGAATTATGCTGAATCTCAAGGAACTCATTGACGTAGGTTGCGCCCAAACCATGGTTGACTCGGACGGTCAAATATACCCGTGCAGTAAACCCATCGTGGCAATCCGCCACTGGCCGGATTACGGTGAAGGGGACAGTTACAGCGGTGTCTGCCAACAGCACGCGAAACAAGCTGACGCCGACCTTATTCCGTTGAAGAACGTTCCCAATTCACTGCTTCTGCCGTTCTATCTCACCTATGAGGATATTGACGATAGCAGTTCATCCACCCAACCACAGGTGGGTGATTACGGTGTGGCAGTCCGCGAGAACGCTCACGGTCAGGAAGAAATACCCTTCCACATCGAACAGGAGGAGCATACCGGTCTGCCGGTCGCGGTTCTGAACACTCAACTGTACGCAAAACCGGAGGATGATATAGAAGACGGCCAATATGTGAGCCTGTTCCAATTGTATATCGACGGTTTCGAGTTGAGCAGGACAGGCCGGAAGTGAACGAAAATGATAGAACCGACGATATCCTACTCTGGACACGACTGGTTTTGAGCCTAGCTCAACTGGTCGTGGCATTAAGCGTTATCGGACTAATCGTCGCACCACCATTGACAAATGGACTCAATCGGTTGAAAACCGAAATCTGGGGACGGTCAATCACCTTAGAGGCCACCGTCACCGACCGGCAGGGCAATCCCGTTCCCAACGTGACGGTCACGGTCGTCCATGACGATGGCACTCCCTACAAAGATAGTGTCGGCAATCCCGCCAGAAGCGTCACCGACAAGAACGGCAGATACAAGATTAAGGCAAACGTCAAGAGAACCTTCCGATTGGAAGTGGTTCCACCTCAACAAAACCAAAATCAGAAGGAGTAGTAAAACATGGTAGATTTCAACGAGTGGAGTCAAGACCCTTTCGCTCTTTTTGCGGCGTTTCTTACCTTGGTTATAACAGTGACCTTCATTTCCGGAATTATCTTTTTATTTAACGATAAAAAGATTAAGAAAATCGTAGGCGGACTGTTAGAAGTAGGATGCATTATCAGTGTAGTGGCGTTGATTATGACGCTGGGAGCGGAGGAGACCCAGCACCCGACCTTCGAGGAAGCATTGGCTACATCCTACGGGTACGAATCCGTACAATGCAAAGGGGTTGGTGACGTGCGGGACGGAGACACCCCGTGCGTGGCTTACTCCAATCATGGTCGTAAGAGGCAGGTTATCACCGTGGTAGGCGACTCGGAGAAGAACACCGTCAGAGTGTACGATTCCAACGGAAATCTGGTCAAGCCGGTCTTGACGAAAGCCCCGTCCAAGAAGGACTGAATCAATGGCAGACCCAAAGTACATTCGAAAAAATCCAATCCATGTGCCGTTGTCAAGACTACGGACGCATGGTCGAAAACACCGACATTGATGACCCCTATCGTCAGAAAAATGAAAGTTAACGGGGTTATTTTCAACAAAAAGTCGATTTTAGCCCCGTTAACAAGAGAAAGGAAAACAGGATGGCGGTGAACGTCACTCAGAAAGACAAAACCCTGCATGACACCATAGACTGGTGCAAAGAACAGATAGCCCGAATCAACGAGATGATTCCCACCGCTTCGGACGAGAATTTTCTTGTAGGGGGAACGGTTCACGTTGCAAGCCGTCATCGCACACTGCGAGGAACAGTTGGGATATTCAGGTTCCATGCCGTTGGAAGTGCCAAATCAGAGCGAGAAAATAAGCCGCTGATGTTGCCCGAAGATACGATTAGCCTGTTTGTTTTCCGGTTTTTGGCGTGATTGCCAGTCTTGCTTTTTTAGGTTATACTGGGGTTGTTCACACAATCTATTAAGACAAGGAGAGCAATGTCCAACATATTCAAAAAACTGAAAAACTGGACTTTTGACGTACTGGGATTCGTGTTCTTTGTCCTGCTTGAAATGTTCCTCTATCTCATCGAAGTCATCGACTTCTTTGCGAAAATTAGAAGACCACCGTCTTCTAATTCCACGAAAAAGGAGCAACAATGCAAAACCGATATGTAAACGGATGGTACGTCACCTGCTGGTATTGCAAGAACACCGTCGATGCCAATAGGGTCAAGTGTCCCTACTGTGGAGCTTGGCTTTTCCTCACGCCGCAAGACTATGAAGAACTGAGAGAAGAAGGAATTAAACCATGAGCCGATTGAATCTAGTCGCACGAATAGACTCGTCATTCCCCGACAAGACCGCCTACAAGCGGGTATTGGAAAACGGGGAAATCATCTGGGAGAACAGCAAAGGCCGTGAGAAATGGCGTTGGGTTCCCATGATTGTGGAAGAGCCGTCCGAGAGCGGACGATTCCTCGAAACGGAAACCGCGAGGAATCACCATCAGTACAAGCTGGACTCCCGCAATCCACTCCGACTGTTCGAGTCGATTCTTGCGTATAACAAAGTCAAGGTCACTGACCGCTGACGTATCACCGTTCCCTCTGCTATACTGGAAACATTCACATCATACAAGAGTGAAGGACAACCGTTGACCAAAAAATACTCATACGCCTACACCAAGTCGCTATACGACCACCAGTATCCCGACAAAAAACTCATCTCCATCCACGAACGCCCACTAGCCGACCCAACCGGCAAACTCACCGCAATCATCGACTATGAGAAGCCGTTAAGCCGACATGACATGGACAAGTACGATTTGGAGGAGTTCCCGTTCTGGCTCGCCCAAGAACATTACCTTCCACTGTTCAGCGAGGAATGTCCACTGAAATTGGAAACCCTTGAGGAGATTCGAGACGAGGTCGCACACGCCATCAGCGTGCTCGCTGACTATCATCCGTTGGGGGATGCGCCCTACGGTATCCATATCGGCGGCATAGTGGACAAGGATGTTAAGAAACTTGACTTGTACCGCGTATACGACACCATTCCATCTTGGGGAATCAACATGGTTGAGGAATTGATTACCGGAACCGACCCGACCGAATTTACTTTCTGGCATACGACGAGCGATATCAAACGCCAAGCGGACAAGCTTCACAAAGAAGACAAGGCCACACTGTTCGCGGACGCGAGTAAGTAGAGTCGTGGAGGATTATATGCATACTGACGTACACGAGACCATTTCCGATTGGATGGACAAGCCTATCGAGGAACTAGCCGGTAAAAGGGCTATCGCCATTACTATCGGAGGAACCACCATCGATGGCGAATTGGAATACCGTATGGAGAAGACCGAGGATGGTCTACGTGTGGAAAGCCTGAATTTCGTGAACCTGCCCCAATATGTGGTGGTTTGCCTCAACGGTGGAGGCAATCATCTGGCGGACACGCTTTTCAAGTCGTTGAACATTCTCGCCTGAACGTCGGCTTTCCTTCCGAAGAAAATTCTGCTATACTGGGTAAGTCCACACATAAGCAGTCTTTGGGAGGAAAGCTTGGAAAAACAAAACCCCAAAAAACCGGCAAACCCCATCCAACTACGTTCACTCGGCTGGGTGGACGAAGAACTGGCGATGGTACAAGACCAGTATTCGGCAACACTGTCTGCCATCAACTTCCCCTGCTACACGCAATCCTCCAGCAAAACTAAAGACTATCAAGTCGTGGTTGACGGTAAGGACTACGGCATGGTTCGGGAAATCAACTGCGGAAACCGATTCGAATACCGTGCCCTCATGGCAGACGGTGACTACATCGAACCAGTATCGGACATTTTCCACACTTCGGCAATCGACGCTGTCTGCGAACTGGCTCGACGCCATCATGATAAGGAATTCGCCAGCCAGCTGACCGACTATGTGATAGCGGTCTCTCAAGTGCAGGAACTCGCGTCAGCCCAATTAAGAAAAAACACGAAAGACCTGTTATCGGAACACTTCCGAACGACAAACGTCCACCACTCTGGCCGGGGAGAGCAATGATGATTTACGCGGGACAGAAACGCAAGGCCACGGAAGCTCAGATTCGACTAATTCTCAAACTCACCGACCAGTCCGACCTTAATAACGTGAAAAACCTCGAAAACTGCCCTCCCGTAGTCCGCTATAAGGAAGACTTGAATAAGAAATATTTGGACAATCGAACCGCCGCGAAAATTATCGACGGTCTGATTCAATGGAAGGAAATCTATGGTTGAGAAAGCCACGCCCGTCATTGCCGATGGGAAAAACAATCCGTTCGTCAGAATCGGTCAAGGATTCCTCGGCGTCATCCGTTTCGTCAAACAGGTTGTGGCCGAAATCCGCAAGGTAGTCACGCCCACCGTCCGCGAATGGGCGGGCTGGTGCGTCGCGTCCGGAATCTTCGTGCTGCTGCTCATGGCGCTTGTCTCAGGAATGGACTTCGGACTGGGCAAGCTGACATTGTGGGTGTTCGGCTGATGGGCGGCGAAGGCATCGTCTACAATCCCGTGGACTGGCGGCATGCCACAACGACCGAACTCGAAGGGCAACGCGTCATCGCCCGATTCGACAACGGCACCGTCGTGGACGGAACCATCATCATAGCTCCCGGTGGGGCGATAGGCGTCTACATGGGAGTCATGGTGCCCATCATCATGAAAGCCCCGTCCGGCCTATTGGAGGAAGCCGACCATGTGAGCGCATTGCAGGTGTTGGATTGCAGTAAGGAAGGAAAATTCTATGCCGGATGAACGCATCGAAAAAGCCGCAATTGCGGTCTTCGCCGCGCAAACCAACTGGGCCGACTTCAATCCGAGCGAAGAACAGATACGAGACTTGTGGGACGGGCAGATGGACGCGATACATGACTCGTTCCGCCGTCTCGCTAAAGCCGCCTTGGACTCGCAGGAAGACCAGCCCGCCGACCTCGACTGGGAGAACGTCGAACCGAAGGTTTTGGACAGCCGCATGGTCAAGGCCGTCACCGTGGACGGCACCATCGTGCGAGGACGGACGGTCGCCGTACACGGGTCACTAGACCAGCTCATCGTCGAAGGCATCCTGCAACCGTTGCTTATGCGGTTGCCGGGCGAACATTGGCGGCTTGCGAGCGGATGGAAAAGTCTGGTCTTCTACAACAAAACAAAGGAGCAGTAATTATGAAACATATCCTTCTTGGATTCATCGCCGTGTTGAGTCTCATGCTCGTTCCCCTCATTCTCATGCACAAAGGCAAGGGAGGCGGTTTCTCGAATTTCGCTGAATCGTTGACAGGTTCGGCGGGAAGCTCGGGCGTGGCGGAAAAGAACCTGAACCGTTGGACGGTAGTGGCGGCTGTCGTCTGGTTCGTTCTCATCATCGCTTACGGAATTCTGGTCAAACTCTCCTGACCTGATATTAGAAAGGGAAAGCCGATGGTTCCGGATAAAAAATATTACAAACTGTTACATGAGAAGGGCGGACTGGGCAGTGACACCGTCATCGTGTCCAGTGACACTTTCCGTGGAAAACCGTATCTGACCATCGACTTTTCCGACTGCACCGAACATAAACAATTCTCTATCGATTTGAACGAATTGGAAAAGTGGAAGGAAATGCTCGATGCAGACTGACCCGTTAACCCCCCGAGACCTGTACGACAACGTGGACTTCTACCGTAACATGAGAATGAACCTCGACAGTGATGGTGGAGGCAACGTGTGGCGTTACAAGCATGCACGGAACATCATTCACATCCAGTCGAATATGGTCGCCCAAAAGTATCGAAACGGAACCGCCGTCGGCACGCAATTCCGACTCTCCGGTACCAAACTGGACATTGCCCGACGATTGGATTGCGAGCTGGCGGTACTGAACTTAGAGGAATGAATGGAATCATGGCTGGCATACTCGTCCGACTGGTATTGAGTATAGGTTGTATAGCCGGTGTGCTCATGTCGCACACGATGGCGGTATTGTTCGACCGTTCCGTCACGCTCTTGGAAAAAGCGTTTTTGGAACACTCCTACACTTCGGGGCAGAAACGTTGGCTGGGAGTACGAATCTACGGCTGGCGGTTCCTTTATCATTTGGCCGTCGCCCTGATGGTGGCGTTCATCATCATGGCGACAATCCTTTTTATCATGTTCTGTTGGGCACTCTTTGAAAGAATAGGTGCGATTTGAGTTACGATATTGCGATAGTCCGTTCCGACATTCCGGACGATATGGTGTTCATGGTCGCTTGCGATTGGCAAGACCGTGGACTGGAAAATTTGGATATGGTAGGCACTTCCTGTAATCCGACCTTCAACTATTCCGATTTCTTCCAAGCGTTCCATGTGCGCCCCACCACAGACCTGCACGGCAAGTCCGCCATCGTGGTCAAGGACATTATTGACGAAGCGTTGGATGAAATCGAAAAAAATTCCATCAACGAATTGGAACAGAAATACTTCCTCGACAACACGGGGAAGGTCATCCGCTGGGGGAGTATCCCCAATGCTATCCAATGGTTGCGTGACGTGCGCGACTATTGCGAACAGAATCCCGGCTACAAGTTCATCGGGCGTGGCGTGGAAATGACTGAACACGGGTTGGCTAGTCTTGGCACCGTCAGAACATTCGCTCCGGAATATGCGGAACCATCCGACCGGCAGTGGCGGAAACTGTTGGAGGAGTCTGCTGAACTCGCCGCAGTGGGAATGGATTGGGTTGCCGACGGCACTTCCGACAAGCGGATTTACAGTCGGTTGGTCGAAGAGTATTGCGACGTGGTGGAAGCGTTGGGAACGTTCGCTATCGCCTATGGCATCACCAATGAGGATATCCGCAGGGGTATGGGCGAGTGCGAGAAACGCTTCCGTGACGGTCGAGCCGGTGGGAGGAAAACCGTGGAGGAGAATAAAATCATCGACGGATTGGCGGAACTGTCCACCCGACTGGAAAAGGTTCAGAAGTGACAGCGGATTTCTCCGCTTGGCAGGAGGTTGCCGACCAAGCGAGTACGGGCGATTTTATTATCAGTTCTCTCATTATCGTTAGTGTCATTGCTCTTGTTGTCGGCGCTTTCGCTGTGAACAAGGGTCGGACACTGGTTTCGACTGTTTCCGTTCTCGTGTTCTTCCTCTCGTTCGTCACCGCGACCACGGTGAAAATGCCGAAAGCCCCGTCCCTCAACCAAAGCTTGGAATACGTGTACGGACTGTCCAGCATCAACTGCACACACAAGGAGTACTCCGATACAGACAGTAGTATCCCAACAACCAAAGGGATAATACATTCCGCGAGACGGGGCGAATACACCGTGGACTCAATGAAGGACATCGAGAACGGTGTGGACGCCGAATGCTCCGTCTACACGAAGGACAACCGGCAGGTCAACGTGGTAATCCACAAAACCGACAACGGCAACTACTGCGTCTATAATCAGACGGACGGGAAACCGTTGCCGCTCAAACATAAGAAAGCGCCGACCAAGCTCAGCGAACTAGGAAAATAGTCCGCACGAGCCGGTCGGCGCGTGGCTTTTCGAGCACCTTTCCTTTTAGTCGATGAACCAGTCATCCTCGTCACCGTCAGTGGCGGGAGCCGGTTTCGGCTTGCTTTTCCTGACGGGTTTCGGTTGGGAAGGTGTTTGAAAGGCCACGTCCCCATCCTCCGGTTCCACGTCCATTTCGTCCAAGTCTGCTTGCCTACGGTTGGCTTCCTTGGTGGCCGTATCGCGGTCTGTTCCGGACACCGACGTTCGGGCACCAATGAACGAGAAGATTTGCAACACAACTAGCAGTAGGATGAAAATAATGCCAAGAATCGCAATGATTCTTCCCACGTTTTCGCCGGTTATCCAATCGAACAATGAGCCAGCCGTCACCTCCGAAGCGAGTTCCGGATTGTCCGTGGCTAATTCCTGCTTGTCTTTCGCAATGTTCAAAGCGTGCATTCCGTAGCCCATCATGGGAATAAGAGTGGTAGTCAGGATTCCACCCAGCCACATGAGCCAGCGTGCCTTGCGATATATGCCTGTGATTTTGTATAGGAGTTTCATAACTCCAGTATTTCGCACTGGTTGATTCCTTGGCTCGGAAAACCGGAACTATAAGAAACTATGAGCATATAATATATAACCATGCCGGTTGAGCCTTACTCCCGTAACGGTTTTCCTACCATGCGAGGTGCCTGTTAGTCCACGGAAAGGTGTCGGAAACCCCATAAAAAGGTGTTCGATAGTCCATACTGATGGTGTTTGATAGTCCACGTCCGGTATGATTCATAACCGTCATGGTGTTTGAAACGCCACTAAAGGTGCCTGTTAGTCCACGGAACGTTCTACGTTCCGCCTGTGGAAATGTGGATAAGCGTGTGGAATGGTTGAAATTCCAACGAAAAAACAGTGGATAAATTAAAGCTGGAAAGGCGCGTGCAATCCGTAGCGTATACGAGGGTGCGTGAAAGGCCACGTCAAGGAACCGTTCAACCCGTTGGGAGGTGTTTGAAAAGCCATGCGAAAGGTGTCCGAAAAGCCATGCAGACACCCGCCCACACATGGCCTTTCAGACACCAATACCCTCCAAGGTGTCCGAAAAGCCACGGTCAACTCAATCTGACGTGGCCTTTCGTACACCTTTCCGTTGAACCGATTGCAACGAATGCAAAGCCACCTCGAACACATCCCCATTAGCACCCACCTCAACCTCACGGACAGCACGGGTAGGAACCGACGTGGGACTCGGATGCAGAATAATGTAATCCTCATACGTGGGGCACTCAACATTCAACCCCGGATACACCTTCTTGACCTTCTCCAACGATTGACGGAACATGCGCCGAAAAGACTTCTTGACCGCAATCTGGTCTCCGAACCGTTCATACAGCCAATCCCAACTTACCGGAAGGTCACGGCGAAGATTCTTCATACTGCCAGTCAGCCAAATGTAAATGTCGTAAGGCATGACCGACCTGCCTTTCAACAGGTAAGTGGACACTCTCGTATCGAACGGAGCCGACTCACGACTCAACCGTTCATACACTTCATCGGTCAGACGGAACGTGGCACCGGAATAGCCCACATTCTTCTCATCATTGATAATGCGCACGGCCTGAACGATAGGCAGATAAGCCGTATCCCTCACATTCAACCCCTTGCCCGTGCCGGACGCGCGAATACTGATACGGCAAGCCAACAACAGTTCCAACTGTTCCTGCACGCTCTTCGCGGTACGCCCGCCATGAGGCAATCCCATCTCCTCACACAACTGGTAGATGCTCGGAATGGTGATGGTCTTCGTCTCAGGGTCAACATTCCTCGTCTTATGGCCTTTCGCCGCACGAATCTGCTTCGCCATCCAAGCCATCAACAGTCTCGGATACTTGCCGAACGGGAACCGACGTTTCCTATCATCCCCATCACCCGTCACGCCAGCTTCAAGCATGTATTCCAACCGTCCGTTCGACTTGCTGACGAAATCCACATCATCGGACGGTTGGGCCGGTGGAAACAGTGTGGCGGTGAGAATGGAATGCCCATACCATATTTCCATACTGTTCGGCTCGCGGGCTTCTATATCATCCAACAGGTTGACCCGTCGAACATCCAACTCCATGCCCGTCGAACCAAGGTCGAGAACATCCTGCTCAACTCGTATGTCACTCATTCGGCTTCTGCTCCTTGCGGCGAACCGACACCGTGTAGCCCATAGCGTCCAATATTCGGCACATGGTCTGGAAGGACGGGTTCCCGTTCTCGCACAGGCTCCGGTAGAGGGACGGTCTCGCCAACCCCGTCAACTGGGAGAGCGTGGTCATGCCGTACAGTCTGGCGAGGTTTCCGGCGGCGGACTGTATGAGCATGGGGTCTTCCGACTTGAACTGGTCTTCTATGTATGCGACGGTGGCCGCTTCTTGTATCTGCTTGGACTGCATGTAGGGGAGTGTAACCTGTGGGCGACAGTATTGTCCAAGTATCCAATGCTGTTGGTGAAGGTTGGCAATGTCCGACACGCCTTGGAAAACATTGTTTTCGTTCTGTGATTTGACATGTTTCCTAGAACTGCTATACTGGCAGTGTTCACACAAAACGAGGTTCAAAAACATCACGCGTGAACAGACTGCGAGAAGAACGCTTCTCATATCCAGCCCGCTACTGGAACAGTCACCAAGGCAACCGGGGTAAAGACCTTACCCAGTAAGGAACACTCCCCGAATGTTGCCGCCCGTTTGAAAAATGAATAGAGATAAGGAAACATGGTCGATAGGACTTAAAGCCCGTCGAATCATGTTCGATATGAAGACTTGCCCATCATGGTTGAATCTTCAAGAACTATCACACCTATCCTCACCTGTTCACTCAAACACACGAGGAAAAGCATGAAAACGCTTGAAGACAAAACCATGACAGGCAAAACCGCTGTCAACCTTCCGACTGGAAATCCCAGCCAACCATTCTATTGGTTCTGAACCACACCTATGGGAAGCTCGGACGGAAAACCGGAAGGAAGACGGCATTTTGGGGCCGACAGGTTTCGACTTGAAAATCAAGGTAATGTAAGCATGTCGGAGGCTGACGTGGACAACCGTCATCAATCCATGTCAAACAATAAACGCCAAGACTAATTCTTCGCGTAACTTCCAGCTCGCCGCCTGAAAAACGGTTTGAAGGAAGAACAGGGTCGCTGATTTGCTGTAAGGCGATTCTGAAAAAGAAAGGACAGCAAAAACTCGGTGAACGGCAACTGTCCATCGTTTCATGACTGAGTTGCAAAACTGTTCCGGGGTGCCTCTTCGACTGGAACTTTCAACATATATAAACGAGATGGCTAAACATGTAGAAAACATCATCAACGTTTTCAAGGACGAGGGTTCAATTCCCTCCGGCTCCACGACGTGACGAGCGTCCGCAAGATGCTCGCCACACGGAAACTGAATATGCGTGCTAAGCGACCGTGCGGTACAGACTCTATAACTCAGGTAAAACTTTGCAAACAAAAAACAGTTTCCGTCAATCCAATCAACTCTAGGAGGTGGATTCTTTCGTTCCTTCACCTCCTAGCAAGCCCCTCTAGCTCAATGGTTAGAGCAAGGGTCTTTTAAACCTTGGGTTGTGGGTTCGAATCCCACGGGGGGCACCTCTACAGTCGCCGGGCTGCGGGAAGGTTGGTGAGACTCCAACTGGCTGTCAGAACTTCTGTTCTGAGGGTCGAGTACATAAATTAAAACGGTCGCGTGGAACGCGCGCTAAACACCATCATCCCAGTATGCGAAAGCCATGGCAATCGCAACGCCATGGCAACTAGCGAAAAGCTGATGTGAATGCCGTCGAATCGGAAGACGAGTTGCGACGTCCCCGCGACGAGACGGCATACGCCCTTGTAGCTCAGCGGATAGAGCGCCGGTTTCCTAAACCGGGCGTCGTTGGTTCGATTCCAACCTTGGGTACTAGGTTTCACGGAGGTAGCTGTCCGTGAAACCGATGGCATTGCTCGAATAATCCTACATGGTCTTGTGGAGGATAAGAGTTTCCCTGCCCTAATCAGGCGGCTGATGACCGAAGGGGAAGAACGGTGAAACGGGGTACTTAACAGCCCACGACCTTGCCGTTGGCGGTAAAATCCAGTCCGCCATGCCGAACGTCTTTCTGCGTAGCCGACTTGGACGTTAACTACAGCCGGTTTGGAATGTTGGCAGAGTGGTTTAATGCAACTGTCTCGAAAGCAGTCGCACTGTGAGGTGCCGGAGGTTCGAATC
Source organism: Bifidobacterium sp. MSK.17.10 (assembly GCF_019129655.1). NCBI lineage: Bacteria > Bacillati > Actinomycetota > Actinomycetes > Bifidobacteriales > Bifidobacteriaceae > Bifidobacterium > Bifidobacterium sp. MSK.17.10. Next base: position 185,012 of record NZ_JAHOJD010000005.1, read on the forward strand.
CTTCACATTCCGCGTTGGGGAAGTAGTACTACCCCCGAAGGCAAGCGCCTACCGCTGGTGTTGGCTTGTCTGGAGATGAAAGCGGCGGACGCTTCCGTTAACGGCGACTCGGTGGATGGTCACGCTTCATGGGCGTGACCATCCACATATGGCATTGGTGCAACCGGTAGCATGGCGGTCTCCAAAACCGTCGATGTTGGTTCGAGTCCAACATGCTGTGCTCAGCCTACCCACATGTTGTGGGAAAGGTCTTCGGAGTCGTCTTGTGGCGGCTCCAGTTTTAGCTGACCCGCCTAGTCTGCGGGAACAGTCTCCTGAGTCGCTGCGGCGGCTCTTGCTCGCTTCGATGGCGGAATTGGTATACGCGGTTGCCTCAAAAGCAACTGTCCGAAAAGGACGTGAGGGTTCGATTCCCTCCCGGAGCACGAACCGTAATTGGTTCTTCCTTAGCTCAGACATGGGTTTCAAAACTCAAATCTTGAAACCTATGTCATTGCCTAAATAGCTCAGTTGGTTAGAGCGGCGTTCTTGTAAAACGCAGGTCGTAGGTTCGATTCCCACTCTAGGCTCGAATTTTCCTGCTTGCGTAATATAAATTCACGCGATATTTTGTACCAATACTGACGCATTGGGCACACTGCAAGCAGGAAAAATTTCCCATCACACACTACACAGGCGGGAAAGTATTCCAACGTTTCGACCTACGGGCGTTGGAATGTTTAAATAGTAGGCCATGGGTCGAAGACAGGATTCCTCACACGGCCACAGTTTTCTAATCGGCGGTGCCACTTCGATTAGAAAACTGTGGATGTTTGAAGAAGCGGGTTCGACTCCCGCACGACCCCCTCGTGTTTTTTTCAACCAGAAAAGAAGGAATTCAAAATGACCATGTCTGATGAAACACGGGTCATCTCCTCCCACGCTCTCACCGTGGATGGACTGACCCAGCCACAGGTACAACCACTCAACCTCCCCACCGGATTCAACGGTTATCGCAAGGATTCCGTCGAACAGTACGTGAACGGGTTGGAAACACAGATTTGGAATCTGCAACGCCAGTTGACGGAAAAAAACATGGTCTTGGACAAGCGTCAATCCGAACTCGGCAAACGGGAGCAGGAAGCTGAATCCCTCCGCCAGCAGATTGAACGGTTGAACGCCGACTTGCAGGACGCCCGTCAAGCGTCGGAAAACCCGATGCAGGAATTAGGCACCAGCCTCGGCAAAGAATTCCAAACGTTGAAAAACACTTACGAGTCGAAGAAACGTGAAGAGCTGGAACAGGCCCGCACGCAAGCCGAACAGATTCTCCAACAGGCCAAGGATGAATCACAGAAGCGGCTCGACTCCGCGACGGAAACCACCAGACAGATGATGACCGCCGCACACGATAAGAAGCAGAAGCTTGAACAGGAATGCGCCAAACTGAAAAAGGAAACCGACGATAAGGTTGCCATCCAGTTGGACGCGGCCAAGAAACAAGCCGAACAGATTATCAGCAAGGCGGAAGCTGACGCAGTCAACCGTTTGGACAAGGCGTCACAGGAAATCGACCTCCGAACCAAGAAGGCTGAACAGCATGCCGCCGAATTGGATGCGAACAGCAAGAAGCTGATGGAAGCCGCTCAGCAGAGAGAGGAAACGGCGCAAAACAACGTCGCCAACTCTTTCGCCCAGTTAAGGCAGTTGGGCGCGGACATTGACAAGCTGATTTCAAAATCCAAATAATCATTCGCGGGCCGATAAAAACGGTCTGCACATTCCCCATTAGTGTAATGGCAGCACACGGGTCTTTGGAACCTTTAGAGGTGGTTCGAGTCCATCATGGGGAGCTTGGTTTCCGACCTGCGTTTCCTGCGGGTCAGGAAACCCTTGGAGTCGTGCCTGAGTGGCCGATAGGGGCACCCTGCTAAGGTGTTAACCGTTTCATACGGTTCGAGGGTTCGAATCCCTCCGACTCCGCTGGGGAATGGGTTGCGGTTGCGAGCCTTCCGTTCCAAAAAGTTTGGAACGGTCGTAAACATTTTTTCTCTGCATGTAGTGCTTTCCAGCCCGCAAACACAATCCATCCCCTCCTATTGCGGGAGTAGTGAAAAGGTCATCACCCTTGCCCTCCAAGCAAGTATTGCGAGTTCGAATCTCGTCTCCCGCACAAAGTCCCACACTTTTTAATACCCCTAAAGCTCGTGGGACAATCCATGGCATGACTCTCACATGCGCGATGGATGATAGTCCTGAAATCCATGAAGGACTGTCAGCAAGCCGTATGCCTTGCACCCTCTTAAGTCACGCATACATGCCAGTGTTCACGACATGAACTCACTGATGGGAAAGAACCAAGCCATGTCAACGCCAAACAAAAAGCGGGGTTCACGGGCAACTTCTCATGGCCCTCTCCTTACTCCGCATCTTTGTGTGAACAGCCCTTTTGCCGGTGGGGGTGGCGAAACACCGGCTTATTCTTTTTTGTGTATTTTGTTTGAATTTTTGAATATATGCCGTATTTTCCTTCTTTAAACCTGTCGATTTTGGTTTGAATATATGTCGTATTACCTTTTGCTCAAACTGTAACTGCGCAACTTACCCTCCCTAATCAGTTTGAATATATGTCGTATTACCTTTTGCTCAAACTGGCCGTCGGCAGGAGCCGAAGCGGGAGAGTTTGAATATATGTCGTATTACCTTTTGCTCAAACTTGACAAGTGGGGCAACGTGTGTGGTCGAGTTTGAATATATGTCGTATTACCTTTTGCTCAAACTACACAAAAGGACGAATAAGTCTATCTATGTTTGAATATATGTCGTATTACCTTTTGCTCAAACTAAAACAGGCCGTCGTTTCCTCCCAATTCGTTTGAATATATGTCGTATTACCTTTTGCTCAAACTACGAGTTTGGGCAAAAGGCTTCATATCAACGTTTTTAAACTATTCTTCGTCGTCAAAAAGCGTCAGTAACCCCGGCTGTTCGTCTGTGGTCTGCTGTTTTTTTATCGATGTACTTCAGTGAATCAGACCATTGATTGTCCGTTACACAGAGTACTCGCACGTTGCCGTGGGGAGGTAGTCCGGCTTGAATATACTTTAACGCAGAACGACCGCCTGATTGGGTGGGGGTGTATCTTGCATAGACGGAATATTGCACTCGAACGAAACCTAAATCAGAGAGTAGATGGTTGAATCTGTTCGCGGCTCCCGCATCCTCTCTCGTTGTAATGGGTAGGTCGTACATGACCAGCGTCCACATGCCGTTATCCTTATCTCTCTTCATTTTTAGCGCCTTTTTCCGAAGACGGGGACGGGTAGTTTGTCCAGCCAGCCTTCGCAGTATTGCGCGTATTGTCCACAGAATTCGTCCACCAGTGATGGGATGGTTAGTTCTTTTGGGTTGAATTGGCTGTTGACGGACAGCACTATCTGCTGTTTCATTTCCGAGTCCAACGGTCCGTCCGGTAGTTGGCTTATCTGGTAGTCGATGGCCGGTCGGAACGGTTCTATCAAATCGTCTGCCAGACAGAAATAGTTGCTGGCTGAATGATGATGTATGCCGATGGTGGGGGAGAGTCCCGCTGTGCAGATGGACCTAATCAGGAATCCACGCAGTATCGTGTACGCGTAATCGAGTTGAGCGTTGCGCCCTTCGCCATATCCGGGGAATCGGCGGAATTGTTCTTCAGAGAACATGTGATGCCAGTATTCGCGTGCCGCCTGTCCTTCGATGTTGTTCGGGTCGCCGGAGTGGACTTGGACGGCTAGACTTCTTAAGAGTTCCCCTCCGTCCAAGTTGAGTTTGTCGAGTACGTGGGATTGTCCTAGTATTTTCGCTCGTATGATTTTCTGCCATGCGGCTTTTCTTGCCGGTAGGCTCATTTCCTGTTGTGCGTTCTGACGGGCGGCGGAACGGGTGTTGGGTTTGTTCCATGATTGCATTGCCGCGATTGGTGTCTGATTCCATTGGCAGATGAGCACTTCCACGTCGAAGACCGCCAATTGCTGCAATAGTGCTGTGGAGACGGTTGTTTGTATACCGAGCAGCAGCACCGCCGTATCGGCCAACGGTATCCGCGTCTCCGTATCGTGGTGTTCCACGACGAGTTGTCCGCGCTTGTAGGTCAGTCTGCCGGTCATTGCGGTGCAGTCGATGACTCGCCACCCTTGCCATATCAACCTCCTAAAAAGGAAAGGGTCTACTGATAACCTTAGATGGTTTTTGGTAGACCCTTTCCTTTTTAGAAACGATTAGAAGCGGTGGTTACTGCTCTAAAACATGTCCAATCTTATTGACCACTGGAACGAAGGTGTGCAGTTTGAACATCTTCTCGACCTTGGGGGGAACCTCCAAACCTTGTTCAACCATCTTACTTAATCCTTCTTCTGCAATGACGGAGGGAACTAGTCTGAACTGGATAGGGGAGGGGAAGCCAGCCACGATGAATCGTCGTTCGACGCCGGAATCCGTATGGAACATGTTCGCGTATTCAGGACACATGTCCCTCATCATCTCAGGTGTCAACTTGATTTCATCGTTGATGGTGAGTCGTGCGATGCAGGTTGCGTGTCCCTGTCGGATGGCGTCCCTGACCTTGCCGTCCGCATACCGGATGGACACGTCGGCGGGATGTAACGGGGTTCGGAACAGGTCGGTGTTCTTCCTGCGTTTCATTAAATCGCATTGGAACACGCGCACCATGCCATAGAACGTCTTGCGTTTCCCGTTCTTCAACACCTGTTCGCAACGGTAGATACGGGCATGATGGATGGTTCCGCCAATATCGGCGGCTCCACCGTTGACGAACAATTGGGCATTGTTGCCCGGAAGGAAGCCGATTTCATCCTTCGCATGGCATACCTCGCCCAAGGCGGTGATGACACGGTTCGGATTGGCTGGCAGACCATTCTGAGGGTCATAATCCGACAATCCGGTCAATGCCTTCCACACTTGCGGGGTGAGCGCATGGTCGATGAGACTGGTCGGCATGGCGTCTCCCAGTCGCACGTATTGCAACGGTTTCACCGTCGCATCATGCGCCGTGCTGTTGCCCAAGCGGAGGCGGCGGCTTCGAACGACCGGAATGGTGTCCTCGTCCAAACCCTTGTTCAACAGGTGGAGCAGATTCTTCATCTGTCCGCTCCATCGCTGGTATTGGTCGTAGCCGGGAGTGTTCTCATTCGGATACTGCTTCCAGTCCGCCTGTCCGAACGGGGTTCCGCACAGGCGTTGGGATTCGCGTAAATAGTGGCGTTCGGCAAGACGGAGAGCGACACTCTGGTTCATCATGGCGATGACCGAAGCGTCAACCGCGTGATGTCGGCGGTCGAGTCGGGTCTTCCACTGTGCGCCAATGAAATGGATTTGACCATCGATGCCGGAAGCTCGACGTGCCTCATAGGTGATGGAGCCGGGGAAGGTGAACACTTTCACCTGCTTGTTCGCGTATCGCCCATCGAGACGGCAGTGGAGTTCGTCGGCCATCCAGCCCACGGATTCGATGGAACGATTGTCCAACGGCTCGTCCTGTTCGGTCTGCTTGAGTCGGCTGATGATGGTCTTCTTCACCTGACCGACCTGCTTGCGGTTCATGGATGGTGGGAACATCAGCTGGTTCACTCGTGCGATGACATCATTCATGGTGATGCCGTGCGCTTTCGCATAGTCGGAATGCACCCAGAAGGCGAACGGAATGTTCGACTTGTTGGCATTGCATTCGGGGCATACTGCGGCCATGTTGGTGCGTTTGCTGTCCGAACCGACGCCACGACGGGGAACGATATGGTCGAGTTCCGACTTATCGAAACTGAATCGTGGACTGGTCGCACCACAGTACAGGCATGTGTTGTTCTGCGATTGGACGATTTCCCAACGGCGAATGTCGTAGTCGTGGACTTTGAAGCTTCCGCCGTTGGACAGTTGCTTCCTCATATCCTCACGGATTGCGGCACGCGTCTGATTGTCCTTGTCCCGACGTTGACGGCGCTCATAGTCGAGCGTGCGTCCGAACGCGATGGACGAGAACGATTCCTTCGTTGTTTCGATGGACACGCTTTCCGGAATGCCATACTGTTGTTCGCACTGGCTGAGGAAACGGTTGAACGCTTTCAACACTCGGTCTACGGCAGGATTGCCGGTCGGCTCCTGAACCTGTGGAACCGGTGGCTTCCAGTCGGCTGGCACGTTGAACTCGTGGCGGATGGCATAATGCAAATCGTCTTCCGTTTCCAACATGCGTTTGGACAGTCGGGTGAGGGTTTTTCGGAGTAGGCGGCACGTCCGACTGGAAGACTGATGGAGTCCAACGGGGTGAGCAGGTCTTCGTCCAACCCGTCGATGAATTCGATGGGGGAGGCGTATTCGATGAGGTCGCGCACCTTGTCCAAGTCAACCGTGTTGGATAGGAGTCGAATCATCGCGGCTCGCTCATCCTCGGTGGCCGTGTTCCACCATGCGTCCATCATCTTGCGGAGCTTGGTGTTTTTGATGCCGTGGAGTCTGATGACAGTGTCCAAGACCGGCGGCTTGTTGCCGATTCTTTCCTCCCCGTCATGGGTGAGGGTGCCGACGCCTTTGAGTTCGTTGCGTTCGATGTCGAGCACGGTGCACACGTCCAACCATTCCAAGTCTTCCTTGGCGGTGGTGAGCAGTTCGTATACATCCTGTTTCTCGTTGACGGTCAACGGTCGGGATGCTTCGCTTTTGCGTCGGATACGCAGGTTGGTGATGACGTTGAGGATACGATACTTCTGGAAGGCGATGCTGGCCTTCAACGCTCTCTTCTGGGTTTGGTCGAGCGGGTCTGTTCCGACATGCTTCTCTGCGGAACCCTTGGGGGACGCGCAGTGGAACACGGTACGCAGGATGGGCTTCCAAACATCCTCGGGTACTTGCTGGACGGTGAAAATGCGTCGGAGTTCACGCGCATTGTCGGACTGCATGAGACGGTTCGGTAGAATGCCCTCACCGTATTTGGTGCTGGTGCGAACCCTCATGAAGTTCTTGTCGCGTTCGTTGAGCGTCAATGCGACAAGCTGCGCCGGAGTCATATCCTCGTCCAGTTTCACTCCAAGACGGGTCTCCACTCGCTGTTTCAAATCCTTGTACTGGTCGGACGGTTCCACGTCCTCGAACAGGGTTTCGACACGACTATAGGAGTTGCGCCAACCGCGATGGCGTGCGATATGTCGGATAGCCATGACCATCATCCGGTCACGCTTGTCCTTGTCGGAAACGTAAGCGGTTGCCAATGCGGAGCGGACGTTCCAGTATTCGTAGAGTCCGTGTTCGCTTTCCGGCACTTCGTCCACCGGATATCCCAGTTGGTAGAGCTGACGGTCGAGTTGGTTGAGACGGTGGCGGCGGCGTTTGCGCATGTTGCGGGTTCGCCGTGCGATTCCAGCCATGGCCTTGCGGGTGGTGCCGGACTTGTTTTGGGTTGGGTCTACTCCGCCGTCGTGAATGTAGCTGAGGGTTTTGAGTAGTGTGATTGGATTGCCGTTGGCGTCGAGTTGGATTGCCGAGAATCCTAGACTGTTGAGTCCTACGTCAGCTCCTACGCGGTAGCGGATATTGGTTTTTGCGGTCAAGGTCTGTTGTTCTCTTTCCGCACTGCATTAAAAAAGCGGCGATTGGGACTTGCGTCCTATCGCCGCTCTACGGTCAATTCCGGTCTGTCACCGGACTTGTTTAAACTATATGTCGTGGTTCCCACTATAACACACAGTGTTCTTCTGGCAACCCCGGCGTGTCGTTTCCGTTTCTTGAGCAGCGCTTTGGTCTTTTATTTGTGGACGTGACCAGTATATCTCAATATTCAGACCTTGCGACACGACTCTTTCCTGTTGTCTTTTTATATGGTATACTGGAATCGTTCACACAATCAAGCTGAAGTAAAAAAAGGAACGTAAAAATGTGGAAGATAATCCACCTCAACAGCGGCCATACTCTCATAACGGAAGACAACATCGACCTGACGAAACCCGTCATCACAGCCAACGTGCTCGACCACGAAACCAGCATCGCGCTCCACGCCATCAGCGGTGAACTATTGGAAAACGTGTTCTACCCAATGACCTACCGTCCGCCGATTCGCCGCACCGAATACAGGGTGGCGAACCCTGAACGGATACAGGCGTTCCTTTCCGCCACCAACCGCGTGAGCATCCCCTTGGGTTCCGTCGATTACGTCGAGGATTACGTTCCGACCGCCGTCGAGGATGAGGGGAAGGACGGTTATGGGGGAGCCTACCGCAACGCCATCCACGGCGAAGGCTGTTAAGAAGAGGGGATTATAGAATGTCCACAGTGACTCCGGTAGACCCGATAGAAAAACTGTTCGTCAACACTCGCGGCCAAATCTCCGACCAATTCCGGTTGCGCAAGCTGAAAATGAGACTTGGCACGGTCGGGGATATCACCGCGATGACCGCCGAACAGTTCACTGGACTTTTTGGCTCGGATTATATGCGAGTCGTTGGGAACCGTTTGAGAAAAAACGGTTTGGATTTCCGCCCGGTGGAGGATTCCGCTTTATATCGTGAGGGGGGTGGATGACCCCGATTTCCGCATCCGCCTGTATTCGATTGGTGTCGGCTCATTGGCGAAACTGTCTAAAATATCCTTGGCTCAATTCCTGCATTATCTGGCCCGACTGCGGGAGTCCCGCCGTCTCCAATATTCCAGTGGGGTCACGGTTCCCCAGTTTGGAGCGTTGAATATCGCCCATTTGGAGCGGGTCATGTTCGAGAACGGGTTCCGTTTTCGGGATGGTTCGTTGAATACGGCTGATTTGACCATGTTGGGCAATAATCGTGATGGCAGTCCGACGGGGAAGAATATGGTGAACGCTCATGATGTTGTTTCGGGGCATCCTGTGTTCTCGGGTGCTCGTAGGAAGAGTCTGCTGGTGGCTCGTCGTAAGCGTTTGTTGGAGGAGTTGGCTGGGATTGAGGTGGAGTTGGCTTCTTTGGGTTGATTTGCTTAAAGGTTTTATGCTATACTGAAACCGTTCACACAAAACAGAAAACCAAAAGGAGCAAAAAATGGACAAGCAGACCACCATCGAAGAATTCAAAAACGCCATGACAGAAATCCTTCCCGACTTCACTGACAACAGCAAGGACGGCAAGTACGAATGGGTCAAGGGTGATATCATCAACCCCGAACGCTCCTTCTCCCGCTCTTGGCTGATGACCGTCAACATGAGGGGCGAGGAAGGATGCGTCAAGGAAGCGACCTTCACTCTCACCTACGACCTCTCGCTGCAATACGCGTCCGACAATGGGAACGCGGCTGGAATCCCTACGGAAGCCGCGCGAATCCCCATGTATAGGGATGGGATGCTTATAACCTCAGTCAATGAAGTGCGCGAATCCTCTGACATTCTTTTCAAGAAGGTCGAACAGGTCATGGAATTGGCTGAGAAGTTCGAGCGTGGTTTCTGGGAGTTGAACCAGACAAGCAAGGGTCTCACCTCTCTGGAAAGAGCGATGTTCTAATCTTAAAAACATAGCCCCCATTTTTTGGGGGTTTGCCTTGGTAGCCCAGTGGATAGGGCGTCCGCCCTCTAAGCGGATGGTCGTGGGTTCGAATCCCATCCAAGGCGCTTTTCCTCTCGTTCGGGGTTTCCTCTCGCGAGCTGGAAACCCTTCTGACAAGGGGGTATAATATGAAAGACTCCACCCCACACGTGGAAAAGAAACCAAACAAAGGAGATAATCTTGGCAAACGTCAAGAAGACGCTCATCGCCACGACCGTGGCTGTTGCGACACTCGCCGCACCGGCCACCGCGTTCGCGGATGACACCAACAATATCCAGCCGGACGTGAACAGCGCCATCGAACAGGCGCAGACCGCAGTATCCCAGACTCAGGACACCGTGGCACAGGCCACACAGGCAACCTCTCAAACCGCCACCACAACTCCCGCACCGTCAGACCCCGTGGCCGACGGACAGGCCAAGGTGGACGAGGCCCAAGCCAACGACAATCAGGCACAGGCGAATCTGAATCAGGCACAGACCAACGTTGACAACGCGCAGACCACCGTCAACCAGACTCAGACTCAGGTGAACAACGCCCAGACCATTCTGGACGCCGCCAATCAGCAGGTTCAGAACGCTCAGACCACCGTCAATCAGGCTCAGGACAATCTGAATCAGGCACAGCAGAACGCCGGTGAGGCCACCAATCCGGAAAACCAGCAGAAGGCCCAACAGGCGCTTTCCGACGCGAACAGCCAGCTCGACCAGACCACCAAGCAGTTGGAATCCGCCAACCAACAGGTCAAGAAGGCCCAGCAGGAAGCCCAGAAGAAGGCCGATAGTCTGACCGCCGCTCAGAAGGACGAAGCCGACGCCAAGTCCGACAAGGACAAGGCCGATAAGAACGCTTCGGACGCCAAGGCCAAGTCCGACGAATCCCAGAAGACCATCAGCCAGCTCAAGGCCGAACTGGAAGCCGCTTTGGCTGCGAAGAACGACGCCGACAATGCGAAGACCACCGCCGATAAGAACGCTTCGGACGCGAAGGACGGCATCGAAGCGAAGCGGAAGGATGCTGACGAGAAGACCACCGCCGCCAACACGGCTCAGGCCGACGCGGATTCGAAGAAAGCCGCCGCCGACAACGCAGACAAGCAGCTCGTGTCCGGCTCCATCGGCTTCTACCAGTGGAAGCTTGCCTCCAGCTATAAGAACGAAGACACCCAGTTCGCCCTCGACCAGCTCGTCAAGTATCAGAACGAGGACTGGGTGAAGATTGGTGAGGAAAACTCCGCAACCAGCTTGCAGAACATGCTCGACGCTCTCGACATGATTGACAAGGGCAATGAGATTCGCCGTAGCCTCGGACTGCCGGAGTGGACTGTCAACGATGCAGATACCGCCGACGCGCAGCTCGCCGCGGACTACAACACGTATTCCCAGAATACTGGGCACGTGTTCACCGGAACCTCCCAGAACCTCGCTTGGGGCTACAAGAACCCTTACGACGGCTGGTACACCGAAGAGAAGGTTCTGTTCGACCAGTATGCGGAGAAGAATCCGGAACTGCGCAACATGACCGCCGTGGAAATCTATCAGAAGTATCCGAAAATCTACGAGCAGACCGGACACTATCTGAACGTCATCGACCCGGATTGCGACACCACCGGTTTCGCAATCACAGGTTCGCTGACCGCCGCACAGAACTTCAGCCAGAAATACCTGTACACCAGTGGCGTTTCTGTGGACGAGTACCGTCAGCAGATTCTCTCCTACAAGAACGCGCTGGACTCCGCCGCCAACGTGTATCAGAAGGCTCTTGACAAGGCGAACGAGGCGAAGAAGGCTGCGCAACAGGCCCAGCAGGAGCTTGCCGAACTACAGGAACGCGCGCAGTCCGCACAGCAGACCGCCGACGAAGCGGCCAAGACCGCCAAAGCCAAGGACGAAGCCTACCAGAAGGCTCTCGACGCATACAATGCCGCAGTCAAGGCCGGTAAGACCGCCGACAGTACCTACGCTCAGGCGAAGGACGAGGCCGACGCGAAGCAGACCGTGTACGAGCAGAAGCAGTCCACTACCAAGAAAGCCCAGAGCGAATTCGACTCCGCGAACCAGCAGGTGAAGACCGACCAGTCGAACGTGGACAAGGCTCAGGCCGCAGTGGACGAAGCCAAGAAGCAGGTCAAGGAAGCCCAAGCCAAGCTGGACGGCTACACCGACGCGAACGCGAAACTGGCCGAAGCCCAGAAGGAGCTGACGGAAGCGGAGAAAGCATTGTCCAAGGCGCAGAACAAGCAGAAGACCGCCCAAGCCAACTTGGACAAGGCCAAGGCCGCTAAGGCTGACGCCGACAAGACGCTGTCCGACGCGAACGCGAAGCTGGACAAGGCCAAGGCCGACAAGAAGCAGACCGAGGCCGCTCTGACGGATGCGAAGAACGCTCTAGACGGCATCACCACGAAGCCGGGCGAGGGTGATGATATCGACCCCGGTTTCTCGGTCGATGACGATTCCCCCAAGCCTTCCACGCCGGACAAGCCGGATAAGCCAAACGGTTCGACATCCACTGGAACTTCCAAGGGGGACACTGGCAAGACCGATACCGGCAAGGATAATGGTTCCTCGCAGACGGTCGCTACCATTTCCGCGAAGAAGAACGAGTCCAAGGTCGAGACCGCTGATAAGAAGGCTTATAAGACCACCACATATAAGGTGGACGCTGACAATAAGACCGTCACGGCCACTGGTGAGGATAATCTTGCCACCACCGGCGTGGATGTGGCGGGTATCGCCGCAGTGTCCATCGTCGCTCTGATGATGGGTGTTGGCTTCGTTGGAGTGGAGCGTTCCCTCAGTCGGAATGACGCCTGATGGGCTTTTGACCTTAGAGACCCCGGCCTTTCTTTTGATTAGTTGGCCGGGGTTTCTGTATCTGTAGTCTGCTTGGCGTTATAGTTTTTGACGATTCTTCCAAAAACATCTATACTGGGATTGTCTACACAAAATCAATCAGTCGGCAAACCCATCCTGCTCGGACGGCTTACCGGACGTGCTAGAGAAACGCTAAAAGGAGAGAACATGAGAATCACAGACGGAACGGAGACGATGGAAGTCTCCGTGAGAGAATACGGAGACCTCTCCGACAGGGAAATCACCGACCAAACACTGCCTTCGCTGGTCGAATGGGCGGAAACCCCCGGCATCGTGGAAAACGTGCGACGGACGGCACAACGGCTGGTGGAACTTTTTGCGAACGACGGAAAGAACGCCAGCAAGGTCATTGGCCGCATCCCCGATGGGACAAAGCTGGGGCTTAATATCCGCCTGTACGCACCCGACATCCGGGACGATGGACGCGGCATGCCGGACGACATCAGGCTGACGCGATACATGCGCGTCGGCAGGCCGCGTCCGGGCGTCGTCGTGGAAACCGAGCTTTACCGCTTGGGGAACGTTCTTCGCGGCCGTGACCTGAGTGGGCTTGACCTGCGATACCTCGACTTCTCCGGCGTTGACCTTTGCGACGTAGACATGTCGGGGGCTGATTTGAGGGGTTCGCTAATCGACTCAGGCACCCCTCTAGGCCACACCGTTTTCCGCGACGCCGACATGCGGCGCATGAGGTTCCTTGGGACGCTGAAAGCGGGGCGTCCCGTCTATCTGGAGAACGCCGACCTGCGCGAAGCCGACTTCAGCCGTGCCAAGGTAAGCTGGTTCCAATTCAACGGGGCAGACATGTCGGATGCGATACTACGAAACGCCGTCTTCGAATGCACGAACATGGAGCGCGTGAACCTTGCCGGAGCCGATTTGACCGGAGCCAACATGGGAGGCATCGACCTGCGGAAGGTGAATCTGACCGGCGCGACGATGGACAAGGCATTCCTGAACAAGACGGTGATGTCCGACGCGACAGTAAGTGGAGCGAGCGTGCAGAGTCTCCGTTCCCGTAATAGCAATGTCCGTCGAGTGGATTTCGGTCAAGCCTACGGGGCGGGGAGCATGTTCTTCGAGAACACGAAGACAAAGGGGAGCACTCTTCCCGGAGGGTTCGTCAACCATTATCGTGACAACAGTCTCATAGCCCGAGGGGACGGCTGGAAGCTGAACTATCGTCCGGGTGCTCTTACCTACGTGCTTACCTTCGACTGGCGCGACGGATGCCCCGAACCGCGCACGCTTGCCCACAATCCGAAATGGGCGGACATAGGCAACCGTAACAGGATTGAGGGAATCCGCTTCGTGCCGGGTTCCAAGGCACCGGAGGACATGAGCGTCTTCTTCGAGGACATGTGGGCATTGCACCGGGTGGACTTCACGAATTTGGACATGTCGAAGACCGTCGATTTGGCGTGGATGTTCAACAATGCGGGGACCGGGGGCGTTGAAATCGTCAACCTGAAGGCTCCGAACGCGAGGGACTGCGAGCGTCTGTTCCGACTTGGCCCCGACGTGACGAGCCTGAAGGTGCCCGGTTTGGATGTGAGTGGCGCGGAGGTTGCCCGCGAGATGTTCGGAACTTGGAATCGGATTACCGAACTGGATTTGTCGGAACTACGGTTGCCGCAAGCCAAAGACATCAACCGCATGTTCACGTTCTGCGAGCGGCTTCGCAAGTTAGACATCTCCAATCTGGAGCTTCCTCCTGACGTGAAGATGGACGATGGCACGCCGACCATGTTCTCCAACTGCGTTGCCCTTGAGCATGTGGACATGCCGGTGAGGGGTGCGCTGTCCGACCGGTACGGGGAGATGATGAAACGGTTCAACGCGGGCGACCGCGCCGTGTTGAAGGCAAGGCCGTATCCGCGCGTCACCATACTCGCCCTGTAAAAGCGTTCGTGCGTGTGTCAATAAGACGATTGGCGGCGGCGAAGGCTGTGAATGATGGGTGTCGGTTTCATTGGGGTGAAGCGTTCTGTCCGCCGCAACGACGACTGACATCTCTTTGAGATTAGAAGCCCTGACTTTCCTGATAGGAGGGTTGGGGCTTTTTGTTTTTGCATTTCAGCCAACATGCACTATACTGGAACTGTTCACACAAAATCTTTCATAAAGGAGACGAACATGAGCAACATCACAGCAGACGAATACAGTCTCTTGGAATTCATTTCATCCCGCGACAAGCGGGAAGACAACAGTCGAATCCTCTTGGAGCAAACCAAGAAAATCCTCGAATCCCTAGTCCGGAAAGGCTTCGGAAGAATCGAACACTACTCCACCATCGGAGACTGGTTCATCCCCGACATGGACGCTATCAGCGAGTTCGTTGAAACACATGTCGGACAGTACAAGCCTGAACGCAAGTACCTCCAATACGACATGTTCAACATCCTTGAGGAAATCTCCCGCAAAGGATACGGCTGGAACTACGTCTCCCAGCCCACAGCCAAAGCCAGCATGGAACGGCTCCGCCACTACGGATGCGTCACCTACGTCAAGCGCGGTGACAAGTATATCGCCACCGGAACTCCGGAGGGCATCGCCTTCGCCAAAAACATGATGGCTACGGCCACCAGAACATGTGCCGAATGCGGTCGAAAATACCCCTACTATTCCGGCATGAAAGCCTACGACATCTGCTCCAAGGAATGCTACTACAAGCGTTTCGGCACTCCCGAAGAACGACGTGCAAAAAGATTACAGAAGAAGAACTGACAATCATGGTCGAGAAGAAAAGTAAAAGGAAAGGGCACCACGATGATTTTCAAACTGACTTTAGGCGACTGGGAGTGCAACGGCTACTACGCCAACAAGGATTACTTTTTCGAAAGCAACTATTCGGCTGAAAGAATCACGGAAGCCTACAAGGCTAGTTGTCGGAAGTATGGCGTCCAATTCAACAGCGCCAAACATGATTACACGGGTCTTGGACGCGAGAATCTTGACCGAAGGCGTCTCGTCTGGGCTAGCTATGACGAACCCAGTATGAGTCGGGAGGTCTACCGTCTATTCGTTGAACTCGGGCTGATTCAGGATGACGAACTGTGGCTCGATAAGAATGGACTCTACCATGCGGGGGAAGATAATGTTCTCAAAATCATCATGGGCTTTATCGCGCTTTCCATGCCGGACGATTTCAGTTACAAGCTGTTGGAGATTCCCAGCGTCAACGCTCTGATTCACGCCAATATCGGCTACGGATTGTATTTAATCTAAAAGACGTATTTCGGGAGGAAAGACGGTAGTCGCAATGGCAGAAAAATATGGTGTCGAGCTATATGAGGGAATGTGTGTTGAAGCGTTCATTCGTGGATACGTGGATTGGAACCCACTGGTGCTGGGTGATGGCATGAGTATTCGATTTGACGCAACGAATGTCAGAATCTACTTTTACGATGAACCTTCCTATGACAGGGTTGACGGATTGCATGTGAACGTCAACCATGAGGAGCTTCCTGTATTCGAATATGCGGGAATGCCGCCGAGTGAAGCCGCCAAAAAAATATGGAGCCGAATAGAGGAGTTAGTAGCAATATGGTTATCAACGGCAGGCTGGATTGCGGATACTGTTCCACTCCTATCACCCGGCTGTACGGTGGAACAATCGGGCAACGGCAGTCGTATCCTTGTCCGAACTGCGGATGCATGAACTATGTGACGCCTAAAATCACATATTCGGCTTCCACGTTCGGCTCGCAGGTCAAAGACGCATTGTTGGATTTGGTGGAACGGCATGGCGGGTCCCACTGGGGTTGCAACGGGGACGTGGAAAACATTTCCATGCCGTACCGTGGAGTCCACGCCGAATTAAGAACCTATGATGACTACTGTTACGGCATTCTCGATGGACTGCATGTGAATGTTGGTTCCACCAGTATTCCGGTCTTGGACTTGAAGGGTTTGACTCCGGAACAGGCGGCTACGCGGATTCTTCTTCGCGTCTTCCGCGAATGTCGGAAACAGGAGGAGGAAAACGTTTGAAAGATGGTGAGATTCGGCCATTGCCTCAAAACGAGTTCTATCAGAGTCCGTTCGACGGGCGTTGGGTCGATTTGGATGAGGAGGAAGTATTTCGACTAATCGACATGCAACGGCAGAGTGGAACTAGGTGTGGTAAAACTAAACCAAAGACGTGTTATACTAGAAGTGTCCACACGAAAGAAACCTAAATTGGAATACTGCCTTATTTCTACGTTCCTTGTATAAGACTATCGATGTGGAAGAAGACATCCCAATCGAAGAGATATTAGGAGAGCTTCTTTGAGTTTCCATCTAGCCCCATGCCCATTCTGCGGTAAGCCGGTTCGACTCGTCTATGACAATACCGTAAACGGAACATGCTACGGCATCAGCCACAAGCCGGACGAATGTTCCATCCTGCCAACCGTCTGGGGAGCGCCCAACATAAAAGCGGACACCATAGTGCGTTGTTGGAATCAACGATACGGTGTGGCAAACCTACTCAGAGAAAAAGGCGAAGACGAACTAGCCGACGAAATGGCCTTCCTAGGTTAAAGCCTTAAAAACATATTTCACAAAAAGAAACCAATAATCAAAGAGAAAAAGAGAGCAAAAAATTGAACATGAACAGCTCCACCTATCGGGTTAACGGACAGAGCGTTCAGGGTGCCCAGTATGCTCCCGGCTCCGGCGATTGGATGCAGACTTGCAATGGGAATGGCAATCATCTTGTTGGTATTACGAAGATAAACTGAACGAGGAAACGAATGGCAGATAGAATAAAACGATTCGACCCGCCGCAGTGGTTGGTTCACATAGTCTCTGCGGCCATACCCTTGCTTATTGGATTGGGTTATGTCCTATACCGGATTGATTGGAAAAGCCTACACATTCGAGAGCGCATTCACTCTCTGAAAATACTGTTACTAAAAGCGCTCTACGGTTTTGCCGAATGGTTCCTCCGTCTCCCATGGTCGGAAATCGGTCAAATAGTAGAATACTTGTTCCTCGCCATCATTGTCGGCATAGTATTGACTACAGCCTTCGTATTGGTAGGCGGTGCCGTCGGCATGTTGAAGACTTGGCGTCTTTCAATTGTGGAAACGATTCGTGCGGCATTAACCATTACGATTGGTTTAGGCGTCAACGTGATTATCGCTATCGAACTGGTTTCCGACAATATTGGCTACGGATTCGATACAGAACTTTTCCTGAGTACGCTCCTTGTCGAAATGCTGTTCGTGGGAGCAATGGTTGAAGGTTGGTCGCCCTATCCGAAGAGCTGGTGTTGCCGTCTAATTGCACCCCGTCAGGTAAAGTTACGGCAACAGCTTGAGAAGTCATTGGCTTTGTTAGAAGAAGACCATTATTGCCTACCGAAAAACCCTTCGGCGGAGGTTCGAACGACGAATACATGTTGCGTATCGCGTCCAAGGAAAGCCTACGCAACCTTTGGATTCAGGACAATCTACCCGCATTGAGAGAGTATGCGGAATATCATCCAACGTTCAGGAAAGAACTGGAAGAATGGGTACAAAACAGCAAGTAAGGCATAATCCGCCGCAGTTGGCCGCTATTATCACCGCATGTGTCATTCCGATGATAGGTGTCGTAGCTTATGCAATCTTTTTCACCGACCTTTCTCAACAGGTTAGAAGATTGCTTGTCCGGTTTGTTCAATGGTTCAACGCCCAACCTTGGGAGAGCATAGGCCATACCACACTGACTGTCCTACTGTGGACAGTCGGCATATTGGCGGTTATTATTGGTGTAGCTTCCACAGGTCGCGTGTTTGGAATTCTGAACAAGTGGAGCCTATCAACAGGCGAACTAATCCGTGTGACTTTGGCGGCGATTTACTGTATCTCGGCCGATGTCGCTTGCATGATTTGCGCCATCCAGTTTCTTGGCTTGAAATTCATAGGGTGGGCTTTGAGTCTGCCTAACCGAAGTGGCGCGTTCTTTGGGATTATGGCTATCCCTGTTGTCGGCTTCATTGTCGTTTTTGATTTCCTTCTGGTGGTCTTTAGTGTTACAGGGGCTTATCCTCTGGAATCTTCCCCGGACATGGTGTCACGTCTATTGTTGCCTAAGTACTGTAAGATATATTGTCAGCTGGTCGATTCTGCGAAGAAGCTGGCAGACGAGGCAGATTCCGCTGGTGAAACATATTATCTCCATGACGTGTACGGGGTTGGATTTCCTGACGGAAAAAGCCGTGACAAGTGGGTTGTGGACAATTGGGACGTACTGGAAGAGTATGCGTCGTATCACCCTATAGTGGAAAGTGCTCTACAGGATTGGCGTAGAGAACAGGACAGTCGGAATGTTGAAGCGTAGTTTCCTCGCCCGATTGCTTTTGGCTTTGCCGAAGGTGTTGAAGCTCTCGAAATGGAATCTTCTTATCTCAGTAGTGATTGTCGGCATTGTTGGGCTGATTGAGGAGGTTTCCCCGCTTCGACTGTTGGCTGTATTGTCTATTATTTCCGCTTTTTGGCTGACGGAATGCATCGCAACCGTATTCCAAGACGTGATATAATGGAATCGTTCACACAAACAAGCTAGGAGCGAAAATGAGCGACAAGCAGGAGACCATCGAAATCCTCGTCATCAAGCAGGACGATAAACCCATTCGCAAAACCATCCCCAACACCCTCGAAGCGAAACAGCATGAGGTAGGCGGTTACATCGAACCATACGGCCTCAAAAACGGAGCCACCATCTACTGCAATGAGGAAGGCAAAATTGGCAGTTGGAGCCTCAACCGTGCAATCAGGGCATACGACCTCGATGATAGGGCCGGTTCGCAAATCGTGGAAATGATGGCGGGCACGTTCTTCATCTCAGGGTTCGACCCCGAAAGCGGAGAGGACGCCAGTCTTACGGAGGAACAGTTCAACCACTGGGACAAGCGGTTCCACTCGCCGGAAATCCTTGTCCAGAACGTCAACGGCGAACTGTTGTCCGTTCCCGTTCCCGTCAAATAGTACGGAATTCTAGGGGACAGGGACGAAAACCCATCCCCGTGACTTTCTTTCAGAAAGGAAAAGGCAATGACAAAATACTTCACCTCCGACACCCACTTCGCCCACCCGTTCGTAGCCGCATTGCGGGGATATGCGAAAACCGGATTCAAGTCGGACAATACCATCAAACAACAGGCGAACGAAGCGCACATGCAAGTCAAGGATTGCGTCAACTGGCATCGACATGACATGGACGTGACCGACCATATCAACGAAATCGTAGGGCCGAATGATGAACTCTACATTCTCGGGGACTTGTGCAGTGGCGGTGCTTGGAGTCTCCATCAGGCCCTTATGCATATCAAGAGTCTGCGTTGCCCTCGCAATAACCGGCATTTGATTCTTGGGAACCATGATGACGTGCTGTACGGTAAAAGCAAAGGCTTCAAGGATTTGACCGAAGCGTTCGGGGAAATCGGACGTATCGGCATGACGGACATCACGGACGGCGAAACCGTCATGCCCGTGTTTCTCTGCCACTTCCAATGGCGTGAGGACTTCGACCTTCCCGCTTTGGATGGGGTGGTGTCTAATTGGGCGAAGCCGGAGCTTAGACAGTATGCCATTCCGCAAGTGGGGGAGAACATGCGTTTGTTGCATGGTCACACCCATGCGAGCACGCCGCACGAGTTTGAGAATCGTAACGAAATCAACGTGGGATTGGATGCTTGGGGCATGAGTCCGGTATCCGAGGTTGAACTAGTCAGCATGTTTCGGGAGGGTTGAGCCTGAGTGTTTTCGAGACGCCCGTCTTTTCGGCATATGGATTGGCGGGCGTTTTTTGTTTGTGTCACAGTTTGCCTTTTGCTTGAACAATAGTTATACTGGGATTGTTCACATAAATAGGTCTTGAATTATAAGGAGAAAAATGAACAGCTACCAGAAACAATACGCAGACGCTTTACGTATGGCGATTAAACGCAAGACGAAAAAGGATGCCGACGAATGGCTCGACCAGCAGAAGGTGTCCGACGGAAAGACGCGAATCGCCATGAAAAAAGCTTACATCGAAGGCCGTCTCTCCAATCTGACAGACGAATCCATAGTCTCCCTCTACGAGATTATGGATAGCATCTACATGTCAGACCGGACGGAATACCGTGGGGAAGAATCCACCGAGGAAATACTGGAAAAACTGTACGACGTTCAGGTTAAATAACTCAGCCAGACAGAACGAAAGAAAAAATACAATGACCACTTTGACCATTCTCAGAGGATTGCCCGGCTCAGGAAAGAGCACTTGGGCGCGGAAGCATGTCGATTCGAATACGGTAATCGTCAGCTTGGACGGTTTGCGTGAAATGATGGCGGGAGGCCGTCAGGCATGGCATGAAACCATGAATCCACAGTTGAACAGGATTCTCGTCCGTCAGGCGCATGCCATCATCAGCGACCTGCTTTCCAAGGGCGTGAACGTCATCAGCGACTCCCAGCATGTCAACCCGCGTTTCTGCGTGGACGAGGTGCAGATTGCCGTCCGCCACAAGGCGCATGTTGAGACTTTCACATTCAACACGCCGTTGGACGTTCTGTTGGAACGCAACCAGACCCGTCCGGAAAACGACCGTGTGCCGGAGGAATATCTGCGCACCCAGTATGAGACTTGGCATGAAAACCTTGACCATGAAAGCCGTTGGGTCAACATCCATGTAAGGAAGGTTGACGGAACCTACCATATGAATCCGTCCGGAGACCCTGCGCTGGTGGATGTGGGATTGCTTTGGAACGACAAGACCCGTGTTCCCGACAATGCCGAGTTCGGTTATACCGCCGTCCCGGCAAAGGGACGTGATTTGACCGGTGTCATCCAGTTGGATATGCCTCCGCTCAGAGATGGTAGGAAGTGGACTCTCGACCGTTACTTGAAGTGGTTGGAACAGGGTGCGCATAAGGCCAATGACAGGTTCGCTGACTTTTCCACGGATGGAAGGAACCTGCTCGAACTCATGCGTGATTCCGATAACGTGAACGTCCGTCCGGTCAAGGGCGAGAACGACGTGTACGCTTGCAATTTCAGCCGTGACGCTTTCAAAAACCGGCGTTGGGACGAGTATTCCAGCAAGGCTCGCGGACTGTTCCTTGACAGGAACGGTAAGGTTGTCGCACGAGGTTTCGAGAAGTTTTTCAATCTTGGAGA
Organism: Bifidobacterium sp. MSK.17.10; assembly: GCF_019129655.1. Lineage (NCBI taxonomy): Bacteria > Bacillati > Actinomycetota > Actinomycetes > Bifidobacteriales > Bifidobacteriaceae > Bifidobacterium > Bifidobacterium sp. MSK.17.10. The sequence goes on from NZ_JAHOJD010000005.1 coordinate 206,554, forward strand.
GAACGAGCAGACCACTCGGGAGAACATTGACAGGCGGCTCAAGTTCCCAGTGCGCGTGGAACGCAAGGAGAACGGTTTCCTCGGCTTGGTGTCCGCGTGTGAGGATGGTTCTTGGCGTTTCTGGTCGAAGAGTGGTCAGACCGACTATTCGTATCTTATCGAACATCTTTTTAAGCAGACGTTGGACATTGGTCAGGAGGAGGCGTTGTGGAACATCGCCCATGATGCCAACGTCACCTTGGCTTTTGAGGTAATCGACCAAGATTCCGACCGTCATATCATCAAGTACAATACGTCACGTCTCGTGTTCCTGCACGCCATCAAGAACACCGTTGACTTCCATATCGACTATGATGCCGACGATTTGATTGATACGGATAGATTCTTTGCCCGTCCCGAAGTTCTGGCCGTTTTCCAGACTGAGGAACAGCGTGAGAGCCTGTGGCACATGTTGGACGAGGAACGCCGCTGGTCCGACCGTGAAGGCGTGGTGGTGTACGACGCTGACGGGTACATGTTCAAGTTGAAGTCGGACTATTACCTTGAGGTCAAGAGTCTTCGCAACCTGTTGGAACGTGCTGTGTTACGTAACAAGCCGATTGCCGACAATGACCATTCAGAACGTGCGGAGCTGGCGCGTTGGGTGCTGTCTCATGCGAACATGAATCGTCTTGTCTACACTCGTAAGGCGTTCAATGAGCGTGGAGTGGACATGGAGTATGTCGGTGACTTGCTGAGTCGGGAATGTATGCTGTAGTTCTCCTACCGATTCGGAGGGCTTAACAATATTGATTAAAAAAGAATTATCGCCCGACGGTCGGAGAAAGATAAGCCGACTGGACAAGGTCAACACGATATTAGGTTGGAGTTACATACTTCCGCTACCAATAGGGATTCTATGGGAACGGCATGTGCTTGGGAATGTTTGGCTTATCGTGGCTCTGCTCGTGAGTGTTCTTCTCCCTCTCGGTCAATGGTATTGCCGGGAGAAAGCCGACCGGCTGGAGAGTACTCATAATCGTCGTCGCAAAGAACGGAACGATAATCTGAAAATAGAAACCGACCAAGATTTGACCCATTTAATGGGTTAGATTGAAAGGAAAACGTATGACACCTGAAGAAGCCAAAAATTATGTTACCGGAACATTGGAACGCGAACAGCCATATGAGCGATTACTGAGACGGGTCGTGTTGGACGGAGAGCCGACATGCGACCGTACTGGAGTGGGTACATTATCCACGTTCGGCACGCGTATGGAATTCAATCTGCAAGACGGTTTCCCGCTCGTGACCACGAAGAAAGTGTTCCTGCGTGGCATCATCGCGGAACTGTTGTGGTTCATTGCCGGAGATAACAAGGTCAACACTCTGCAAAAGCAGAACGTCCACATTTGGGATGAATGGGTGTTGCCGGACGGAACAATTGGCAAAGGGTATTCCATCCAATGGCGTTCGTGGGCTAGGACTGACGGCACCACGGTAGACCAATTGTCGAACGCGCTCGACCTTATCCGACATAACCCGTCCAGCCGTCGAATCATCATATCCGCATGGAACGCGGGAGAATTGGACGAAATGGCATTACCGCCATGCCACGCCCTGTTCCAATTCCACGTGCGCGGAGACGGTTTTCTGGATTGCCAACTGTATCAGCGTTCCGCCGACATGTTCCTTGGAGTGCCGTTCAACATCGCCTCCTACTCGCTGTTGACCATGATGATGGCCCAACAGGCTGGATTGGAGCCGGGACGGTTCATTTGGGTCGGCGGCGACACGCACGTGTATCTGAACCATCTGGAACAAGTGTGCGAACAATTGTCTAGGGAGCCTCGACCGTTGCCGCGAATGGTGATTGACCGGGCGGATAGCCTGTTCGACTACAAGCCGGACATGTTCCATCTCATCGACTACGACCCGTGGCCTTCAATCAAAGCTCCCGTAGCCGTCTGACGCGCGTCTCCGGCGTTTTCGACGCCGTGGATGGGATTTTCAGCTGATTTTGCCGAGGGTTCCCCGCCTCTATCAGGCGGGGGAGAATGTCACAATCGGGTATCTGGGCATATCCACGACCATCGCGCAACCGTCCGATTGCATGAATCCGTACACGCGGTCTTCCGTCCACAGGTGGAGCTGTTCGGAATGGAATGCCACATTCGGGTCATCGAACCGGCATTTCCACTGTTCCACGGTTCCAGTCACTTGGACGATGTCTTTTGGCTTGTTGCCGTTGCCTCGCAGTGCCGCTTTCATGTCACCGGCAAGAGTGCATTCCGCACCGTAGCGGATTGTCTTCACCACATCCTCGTTGCGCGGGTTCGGTTCCGGCTCGTCTTCGGCGGGAATGTATGCGACGTAGAGGAGAAAATTACCGTCATCGTCCTGACGGATTTCAGTCGAGAAAACGCCCTCCGGATATTCTTCCGAATCGACCAGTGAGCGGACGCGGAACGAGGAGTATTGATGATTGCCGTTCTGCGTGTCGATACGACGCATGATGTTACGGATTGTCCGTTGATTATCGGACTTGGTGATGAGCGTGTATTTGCGGGGATTGCGTTGGCAGGTTTCTGACTGAGTCCAATATTTCACCGCATATTTTGGTCTTCGGATTTCCCTATGGCCGGGTAAATGTTCCAAATCATATACGGGATGTGTTTCAATATCGGCCATGTTCGCTCCTTCGTTGGATGATTGCATTGAGTTTGCAACCGATTTTGTTCAAGGTTGTTTAGTTTTATGTTAGAGGTTGTAAGTGAGTTTGTCGCAAGGTTTGCGGAAAGTCGGAAAGAGTTTCAAAAAAATGGGGTGGTCGGACACTGAAAAGTGTCTAGCCACCCCATCCTTCTAAGAAGGTGTTTAGCTCTTTAGCAGATTGTTCTTTTTCTCATTCTATTTCTTTTACCCGCGTTTTCCGCCCAGTGTTTGCTTCCTTTTCTTTCGGACTGATATGCGGGTCAGGATTCCCGTCCTTGTCGAATAACGGGAACCGTTTGCCACTCGGATTGTTCTCCCAAGGTATGAGTGACAGGCTTCCGTCTGGATTGCGGTAGACATCGCCTTCGGTTTGTTCACCATCTCGAATGTATGTGATGTACGGCAATTCGGAAGGCGCGTCAACAGTAGTGACCAGCTCTTTGCCATCCCTACCTATCCCATGGGACTTGTATCTGATTGTCTGATAGCCGTAGTCGAAATCGTCCAACGGGATGACCTCGTCCATGTGGCCGTCCATGAGAACGTTCGACGGCTTGCAAGGGTGGAAATCATACGTCTCGTACACCCTCTTCCACTTACGATGCCGTTTTGACAATCTATGGCCTATTCGGGCGAACCAGACGATAATGTTCGGCAAGTACGCGGTACGGTTTGGATTATCTTTTGACTTGACGGCCCACTCACTGCACCATGGGCAATACCATGCGCTCCTATGGAACAGGTCAACGAGAAGACAGTAGTCTAGCCAGAGGAATGGTATGGTCAGCACTCCAAGAACGTATATGAGGATTGCGGGCATGGTTTTTCCTTAGTTTGGAAGCTGCGAGTGCCGATATTTACGGGCGTCCGGCATGGGAAGAAAGTGTGGGTCGGCTTCCTGAATCACACGTTTACGACGGTATTCCTTCGACGTCGGGATACCATAGGCTATTGCCATGGCGTCCCGTGCTTTTTTCTTGACGGCGGTTCGGTAGACTTCTGATACTGCCGGGTAGATGTGTGCGATTTTCATTTTGGCTCCTTTTGTCGGGTGGGTTCCAGCCCTTGTTTTGTGTAGACAATTCCAGTATGCATTAATGGGTGGACAAAAAGAAAAACAGAATCCTACTTCTGGTATCTTTTTGACCTCTGCCCATTGGCTTCTATCATCGCATACAGCATTTCACTCGCCGGACGGTGACGGTAACTGGCACTCCCGTTATTGGACAGGTCATACAGTTTTTGCAATCTATCACCCTTGGGAGTGGGCACAAGAACTTGATTGATATTCCGAGGAAGACGCAACATCTCATGCAACTGTTCCGCCAGTTCACGCGTCGTAACCAAAAAATTCTCGTCCCCCATAGAAAGTCAGCCCGTTGCCCGACTCAAAATCCGCCAAACACGATTTGACTTCATAGCATGAGAAAATACCAAGCTCCACACTAACCGGCTCCACCGCATAATTCGGCGTATACGGCTTAAACCCGACATAATCTATACGACGCCAATTGGGGGTACCTCGGTCGAAGCTAACCTCCCGCGCCCAATATGAGGTACGGGAGTCCAAACGCTTCTCAACCAACGCGGACAACATGGTGGTGGTCTCAACGCGGTTCACTTTACTTCCCTCATCCCGACGGGAGTCGGATTGCATCCGAGTGGATAATACTCGAAGCTCACATGTTGACCTTGACTAATTTTGAACGGATACATGGCGTTTCCGGTAAAAACTCTTATTCCGGTCAATCGGATACCTCCGGCTCTTCTTTCATAGTCGGCATGGTCAGTATTAGCGCCTCATGCAGTACCGCGTACGCTCTTTTAAGAAACTGTTCCCGAATGCAGGGCATCTGCTGTTCCCACAAGTCGAGTACTTCACGTTTCGTCGGATTGTTTTCAGCCCAGTTCGTATCCGTTCGAAATAATGCGAGCGCGCATTTTTCGACAAGTTCGTTGGGGAGTGGGTTGTCGGGCGTGGCTTTTTCCAATACGTTGAGAATGGTGGGGATGCATGGTTCGTATATTGGGTACATGTATCCTTCGCCCCAAGTGTGCCAGTCTTTTGGCGTATTATCGGGTAGATGGTATGAGCCGGCCGGAATGGGGTTGCGCATGGTGTCGAGGTGGCTTGTGCAGAAGTGTCTGACGCTGACCATTCTCCCGTGTACGCCGTATTTGACGAGGGTCAGCCATTGGTCGTTCCACCAGTCGTCGCACGGTTTGCCGCAATCGGGGTAGTCGCATTTGATTCGGTGTGATAGGAAATTTTCGTAACTCATGATGTTTCACGGATTCCTGTATGAGTGTGTTCATTTTGTTTCTGTTTCTGTTTTGCTTGCGTGCTCCCAGTCGCAGGATAGTCCTCCTCTGTAGGTGGTGTTTACGGTGAGGCAGTTGATGTGGCGTCCGTCGAGGAGTTGGATTTCGCATTCGCTGAGGTTGGAGTTGGGAAGGTCATCGCATTTGACAATAGTTTCCGTGTTGCTTTTTGAGGACGTAGTGGTTTCGGGTGTGACGGTGTTGGGGTTTGTTTCGTCGCATCCGGCGCACATCAGGCAGGCCGGAACCAGCAGTAATGCCAATAGTCTTCTCAATCTCGCTCCTTGTTTCGCGCGTAGGGGTCGTCTATGACGCCAAGCTCCAGCAACAGGTCGTAGGCGGTCATATCGGTCTGAAGCCTGTGTCCGCCGTAGCAGGGCGGTAGGTTACATGTCTGGCTGTCGTCCGCGTCGCTCCACTCAAACACGATTTCGTCACAGTCCAATTCCACGTCGATGTCCGCATTGTCGGCCATGAGACCGCAATCCTGACAGCGGCACATGCCCTGTATTTTCCTCATGTACTTCGGGTCGGCCATTATCCTATTCCTTTCTTTCCAACTGTTCGAGCCGTCCGCCGCACATGGGGCAGAACATGGGGATGGCCTTGTACTCGTCGCCCATGAGCCGCCCAGCCCCGTCAGTCATGAGCGTGCGCACGCGGAACACGGTCAAGCAGCATGGGCATTCGACCGCATCCACCGGATTGCATTCGGAGACGAGCGGCATCGGATTGGCTTCCGGGTTCATTTCGTCGTCACCTTCATCGGTTTGCCGTTGTGGTCGTAGAGCCATACCCTGTCGCCCGACGTGACCAGCAGGCTCAGGTCGTGCGCCTTTCCTTTCGCATCCACGTACTCGCACTCGTACCTGCCCTGACCGGGCATGTACTTGGAGTCGTAAACGGTCGGGCAAGACAACGCCTCCAATCCGGCCTGTCGCGCCACCTGTTCGGTGAACGTGGTGTCCTTCGGGAGAACGAGAAGACCGGGGTTCAACGTCAGGAGCAGTCCGAAGCCGCCCACAAGGGCAAGACATATGACGAATTTGGTGTCCTCCAGCAATGGCTGGGCGTCCCGTGGGATACGATGCGTCGCGCGAAGCGCCAAGCGTCTGCCCGCCCGCCAGACGACGCCCAGCACGGCGAAAACCAGCACCGTGGTCAACGTCGCCATATATATGGCGTCTCCGAAACTGTTGTGGGAACCGTTCGCCCATTCGCTCATGTCTATCATTTCATTTCCTTTCCTTGATTGTCGTAGAGTCCGACCTTGTTGTCCGCCGTCACGATGAGCGTCACGTCCTTCAGGGCCGAATCGTCCCTGCCGTCCGAGACGGTGCATCGGTATGTGCCCGCGTCGGGCAGGTCGGACGTCGCGTTCATAACCTTGGCCGGGCATGACAGGTTGCGCACGCCGAACTCCCTCCCTACCTGCGTGACGAATGATGCCGGGCGGGGCACGTTCTCGTCCACCGTCTTCGTCGGCTGACCCACCAATGCGATGCCGAACAGTGTCGTGACGCATACGCCCAAGAAAAGGAACGGAAAACTGAAGACGTAGAGCACGTCGCACGCGTGGGATTTGTCCTTCAGCCAATATAGAACGCACTCAATCAGAGTGATGATGACGAGAACGGCAAGGATATGCCGGAAGACATGCTCGTTGGCACTCAACTCCGCTGCGGTCAGGGGCACCTGCTTTGTTGGCGGATGAATGTACGTGTTCCAAGCTTCCACCCATTTCGTGAAGTCCTTCATCGTTCTATTCCTCCCCTACCGACTGCAAGGGTTTGCCGTCGGATTTACGGTACAGTCCAAGCTTGCCGGAATTCGCATGGGCGACGACTTCGACAATCCCGTCCTTGCGGTATGCGACACATGAACTGTCGCCGTCTGGCAGTCGGGTCTTCGACGAGGCGAAATCGATGTCGCCTCCGGTGTCGTTGCATGTGATGTCCTCCAATCCCCAAACGTGTTTGATTTCATCCTTGAGCGTCCTCGGTTTTTCGACCTTTACCGCGGCTTCGATTTCCTTGGGACTACGGCTGCCCACCGTTTGTATGACGCCCATCGCTCCGACGAGGGCGAAGACCGTTGCAATCGTCGTTACGATGGGTTTCTTCCGTTTTGTCCCATAGAACAACGCCACAGATGATGCGGCAAACATCAGAAACATGAAGAAAAATGTCCAGCTGTAGCCGCCGCCCGCCTCTGCCGCTTTGTCATATGCGCTGTTATAGGTATTCCAGGCGTCCACCCATTTCGTGAAATCCTTCATCGTTCAGTCCTTTCCGACCGGCTTTAATACCGTGCCGTCGGCCTTATATAATCCGACCCTGTTCCCGTTGATGTGGACGGTCAGTTCGGTGCGTTGGCTGTCGGTGTAGGCGACGCACTTCCAGTCGCCGTCGTCAAGGCTCAACTTGGGTAGGCTTGGGCTGTCGGTAAGCCCGTGGCTCGTGTTTTCGCAATCGCCCATTTCGTCCAGCCCCCACGTTCTCTCGATTTGCGTGGAGAGCGCGGGTGGTTCGGATACTTGGGCGTCGTTGTGGGATGGCATGACGAACGATGTGAGCGCCAGTACACCGCCTATGACGGCTATCGTCATGGTCAAGCAGAAGAACGGGCTTTCCTCGGGGTCGCCGCCCATTCCGCCGATGACGGCCACCGCGATGAGTCCGACGAAACCGAAGACCATCATCAATGTCACGCCGATGCCTTGGCATATGCTTGCGGGACTGCCGGACACGGCTTCGCCCATCCGGTTGTAGGCGTCCCACATGGCCGCCCATTTGGAGAAGTCGAGCATGGGTTCACTTCCGTTCCACCAATAGGAGCAATAGGCGGCAGTAGGTGGCCGCCCATCCGAACGCGTCCATCTGTCCCTCCCGGTATGGGTCAGGGATGTCGGTTCCGATAGACCGGTCGGCCTTGCGGAGCTTGGTTTCGAACGTGTCAGCCAAGTGTTCCAATAGAACGGTTTCATTCTGCTTGTTCATTTTTCCACCTTCATCGGGTTTTCCGTGTTCCGCCGTATCGTCCATGAGCATGTCCTGACAGTGTCCGATTGTCCGCGTGTAGGCGTCGTATCCGTCGTATCCGTCGCTCAGACCTTCTTGGGCGCATTCCCATTCACTGTCGGCTTGGGCTTTGAGCCATTTAATGACCTCGCCCAACGTTTCGCTTCGCACGCTCACTTGTCGCCCTCAATTCGCCGCTGTTGTCTGACCGTCTTGCGTTCCACCCATTCGCCTAGTTCCTCGTCCGTGATGCCGTTTTCTGTTTCGAGCAGCATCACCCAGCGTCGCACGTCCTCCGCCGCGTCGGCAAGCCCATCCAGACGCTCCTTTTCGGTGTTGTAGCGCAGGATTTTGCTGACCGCTTTGATGAGCGCTGCGCCCGCTCCGACCGGAGACGGGTGGCGAGTGCGATTGTCACATCCTTTGATGTCGTACATGTGTTCGAGCAGCCATAGGCAGATGAGCACGTCCGCCATCTCCTCGACCATGTGGGAGCGTGTCCCGTCCGTCAGCCCGTCGCGCTTCCGGTCATCGTATGCTTCGATAAGCTCGGCGCACTCCTCCATGCAGACGACGCTCTGCTTGGTCACGCAGTAATATTCAATGCTTTTAGACCACACTGCGTCAAAATATTCAGGACGTTTATAGACTTCCTCAATGGTCGGATGCTCACTCATTTTGTCATCTTTTCCTTTCGATTCTTCGGGTTCGACGAAGCCGTTGCGCCAGCACGGTCGCCGCATGTGCTTCGGTCTGATGCCGTTGACGCGGCGAACATACGGGTCGGTTACGATTTGTCCGTCTTTTCAATCCACCAAATCGCATCTTCGAGCTTCCAGTACATGTCCGCATGATGGTCGTGCAGGAACCGCAGGTCGTCAGCGTGCTGTTCGACCCATTCCGGGTGCGGGCGGGTGTCGTTCGTGCCTTGAACGGTCGGATAGGCGATTTTACATACGCACAGCCAGTAGGGAGGTTGCAGTCCGTCCTTGGGTTTCCAGTCGGACGGTTCCGAATACCGTTCCTCTAACGTCAGGTAATTGGACACCCATGCGGGCGATAGTCGAGGCCACACCTGCTCAAACAACAGCACGCCCAGTGCGATGCCCAGTAGCAGTCCGACACCATTACCTGTCGAAGGCTGGTCCGCAAGCTTGCATGCAGCCCACAGGCCGACGACCGGTAGCAGGAGGCTCACGGTCAGGTAGGGGACGCACTTCCGTGATTCACGCGAATCCTTCGCATGGTCGAACATGGTGAGCGCCACGAGAAGAAATACGGACATCCCCACGCCGAAGAGCAGCCCACACCACAGCGTGCGTATCACATCCTTCAGGAACGCTATCACGGCTGGCGTCAGCAGTATTCGCCAACCGCCCGTCAAGACAATGAGCAACACGAGGGCTGGCAATGCGGACAAGAATATCAGCAATCTCTTGCGGAAACCGCTCAACGTTCCTGCCCCGCAATCCGCTCGAAACCCAATCTGGACGCAAGCCGTTTCTTTTCCTCATCCGATAGGAATTCGACGGCCGACCGCCGTCGGTTGGCGAGCCAACTCAGGCAATGCCAGCAGTCGATACGTTCCGAATCCGCGTCGCGGAGCCATTCAGCCAACCCGTCGTATGGCTCGAACGTTTCCGGCACGTCGGACAGCCATTGGCGAATGATGGTCTTCCAATCCCAACCGTCCGTCCAATGGTGATGCCAAGGACGAGTGACGGTAATGGTCGTATCGTCCGTTTTCAGAATGGTCATGCGGCATTCGTAGTCGCCGCCGCCAATGGTTGTGACGCGCAGCCAGTCGTTCATCACAATGGCCTCCCTGTTTCCACCTGTTCCAACATGTCGAAGCATTCGTCGCGTTCCGTCCGGGTGGCGGAACGCAATAGGTCCGCCAGTCCGGTCGGCTCGTCCTCATAAACGTTCTGCCGTATAAGGCTGATGGCCTCCCAATCCTCGAAGATTTCCGGCGACGGGTCGGCCATGCCGTTCAGCCAGTCCACGACCCGCATGCCGGTCTCGTCCAACCGACCGTAGTCCACATGTTCGGGCAGTTGTTCCAGCACGCTCAACCACCCGTATTGGCATCGGTCGTCGCATTCGGCGGAATCAACCAGCAGATAGTCGGATGTGAGCGGCAGCGGCACGCTGGCCGTACCGTCATCGTCTTGAAGCACGTCCATGATGAGCCTCATGTTCGGTCTGTCCGCCGTCCAACCGGATACGCGCACGAACGCCCGCTCCGGATTACGGTCGCGTGCGGCCATGAGACGGCATACGTGCGACAGGCGCATCCAATCCAAGCCTGACAGGTTCAACCCGTCCAAGCCGTGCAATGTATGTTCGTCGGGACGCGCGTCGTGCGCGCCGTCGAACTGGTATTCGATGTCCATGCCGTTGACGTTCAACATGGTTCCTCTGTTCCATTGAGTGTGGCTTCGAGCATGAGCCGCGCCCATTCGCGCCATTTCTCCTTGGACGCTTGCTTCACCTTGTCCCATGGTTTCAGGTTTCCGTAGGAGAAGTAGGAGCGGGCGGAAAGGAAGTATCCGGCTTCGGCGGCGCGTTCCACCTGCTTGTCCGTCGGCTCATGTTCGGGGGGCCATATCCAATGTTCTTTGAGAATCAGATTGCCCTCGCAGTCGGTGTGTTGCATCGCCCTCAACAGTGCGAGTGGGCTGTTCGCATGCTCGACCAACCGTAAGGCGACCGGAGTGAACCGTGGCTTCTCGCCTTCCTCCAACGGTTCGTTGTCGAATCTCACCAGCTCTCGGTCGAATCTCGCCAGATAGTCGGGGTTGTCTTCCGAATACCCCAGTCCGCCACGTTGGAGAATGCGATAGGCTTCACTGGCCGACCAGAGGAGGGACTTGAGCAGGATGGTCGTGCCCATCCACTTCACGTTCCGTTCGCGGGCGGTCTTGTCCGCGTACCGGACGATGTCGCTGATTGTCGTATTGGTCACTTCCGAACCTCCTTGTCTTCTTCTTCGCAATGGTCGATGATTGTCTGGTAGGCGAACCTTCTCGAATCGGCGCAGGTGATGGAATCATCTCCATACGGGATGTTCGATTCCAACAGTCGTTGCAGACTGTTCTTCGCCTCCCTCTTACGAATCCCGCACCATTCGGCCAGATGCCGCACCGTGCATTCGTCCGTGCCGCGCAGGGCTGTCATGTGCGAGCGGGCGTTTCGGTAGGCTTGCAGGTATTCACGGTCGGCAAGCCATGAAAAATCGTCCTCACCGGCGGACATGGTCTTTTCCGTCCTGTCTATCCACTCGTCCAACCATGCGATGATTGAGACCACTGCGTCCGTCTCCCCGTTTTTCATCTCAGTGTTTTCCATAGGTATTCCTTTCGGCTGGTTTCGTTCAGTTCAACGCGGCTTCGAGCATGAGCCGAGTGTAGGAGAGATAATCCACACCGACCTGACGTCCACGGTTGGGGCTGACGGTCTGGGCTAGGTTGATGCCGGTTCTTGACGCCGCCTCGACCTGCTCCCGAGTGGGTTGACGTTCGGGCAGTTCGATGCCATGGACGCGGAGCAGGAGTTCGACATGACTATCACGTTGCACATGGCGCAACACTTCCACCGCGTCGTGGGCATCGTGCAATATGCGACGGCTGGAAGTGGACAATACCGGGTCTTCTCCCGTTTTCAACGGACGGTTCGGAATATCGGACATGAGGAGCCGGATTTCCGAGGATTCCAACCCGTGTCCCCGAAGCATCGAGCCTACGAGTCCATCGTTCCGGTAAAGCGCATACAGCAGGTGGGCTTCTCCGGCCTGACTTTGATGGCGCGACTCGGCGGCGGATAGTGCGGTGTCGGCCAGCGAGTCCATCAAAGCCTGTATCTGTTCCTTCAAGGTGGTGGACGTGTCCATGGTTTATTTCCTTCTTTGCCTGAAAACTCTTTATGTGTGAACACATCCACTATAGCATAGTTTGCGTCAATAGTCCAGAAAAGCCTCCAACACCGGAAGGACACGATTCGTATACTTGTCGCGCTCATCCTCGGACATCCCATTCCACCGCAACAGGAGTCCACGGTCGTCAAGCTTGCCGTCGGGCAAATCATTCTCGCATCGGTACAAGGCCATGGCGGCACGCTCCAAACATGCGTCCGAAATGTGCTCAAGAGCGTAGGCATCGGCCTTCTCCAACACTCCGGCGATTACGGGAGCGCATTCGCCCTTCGGTGGGAACATGGTGCCGAACCCCAAAACGTTCCAACCATTCCGGACGAGAACGTCGGGTAGGATGTATCCGCTCGCCCATTCAGGTCGGGTGGTGTCCAAATGCCGTGGGCAGAAGTGCCGCTCCACGTACTCGTCTCCATCCAATTCGACCTCGATGGTCAGCCACTTCAAATCGTCGGCGTCACTGTAGGCCGAATCCTCATTCTCACGCCAGAGTCTCGTGGTGGCGTCACAGTCGGGATAATCGCAGACGATGCGGTCGCAACGGTTGGTCTCATAGCTCACTGATGTTGCTCCTTCTCTATGTCGGATAGGCTGGAATGCCAGTAAGTAACAGTGTTGTCATCCACGGCTTGGGACAATCGCAAAAGCATTTCCAATGGACGATAGTCGGAATGGGCCTCATGCTGTTGGTTGAGGAGTTCCACGGCTTGCCGCTCTCTGACCGGTTTGCCAGCCCAACTCCACTCGTCGGATGAGCCGGTCTGTTTCGCCAACCAGCCGAATCCGTTCGGCAAGTCGAATCGCAGGGGCTTGTCGAATCCCGTCCCGGTCGCATACTGGTTGAGTTCTCGCAGTCCGATATGCAATTGGCGGTTTTGCTCGTCCAATTTCGCGTAGGGTTGCGTTCCGCCGTATTTTCTTGCGAAGTCCCTGACCATGTCGCAAGCGGTTTCGAAATCGGGTTTGATGACACTCACCTGTCCGTTCCTTCTTCCAGTAGTTGTCCCGCTAGTTCGGGAACCTCGTTCCAATCATCGAACATGGCGGCTCTCATATCGGATTGTCCGGCCCGTTCGCATTGGGTTCCGTTCCACGGTAGACGGCGATGAGTTTTCCCCGTGTCTCGGCCAGTCGAATCACAGTAGTCCCTCCTCGACTTTCTTTCGCGCGATTTCCAGAAGCTCCTTGGCTAGAGTCAGATATCCGTCGCGTGCGCCGACCGTTTCGGCCCGCTTCCAGAAGAAATCCTCATCGGGAGCCCCGCCGTAGGTCTTCTCCCATCGCGGGATTTCGTCAGCCCACATGAGATGTTTCGCCACGGCCTCCACCTCCTCCCCGCAAGCGGGGTGGAGACGCCCGTTCATATAGGCTTCCTGCAAATCGTCACTGTCGGCCTCGAACGTTTTCTTGATGTCGGAACCATCCCAGTATTGGACGGGATACGCTTCCTCGGCCTCCCTCTCTACGATGCTGGCCAACTTGACATCCTCCGGTTCGGTATCGTGGCTCACTGCAACGAATCCCTGTCCAAGATTTGGAAATTCGCCCGATGAATGTACAGCGTTTTACCATCGACCATAAGCCTTGTTGTTTTGGGCAGATTGTCGTCTATATCCCATTTGATGGTGTCACCGTTGAACACCTCAATCGGCGTTCCCATCTGGCTTTTGATGACCACGACATGCTTCTTGGCAAACGAATCCTTATACCGGTTCAACAATTGCGACGTTGAACCGGTACCGGTCGTCTTCTCCGTGTCCTGAGATTTGAGAGCGTCGGCGGCGAAATCCTTGACCGGCTCCAACCCATCCTCAGTGAAGATGAGCGTATCCCCACAGGAATCCAACTCCCTGCCGTCAAGGGTCACGGTGATAACCGAAGACAGGGAATCGGTCGAGCCGGAGGAAACCGAACCATTGGTGCCGATGCCGTAGTAACGGGAGTCGGTGGTCACATTGCCGTCCAACCCGATTTTCTCGGCATGACTCGTCAAAGTCAGCTCACCGGTGTTGCTATACGCGTTCATGGTGAACGCTCTGCCCTCCAACCAACCCGACCACTATCCGAACATCCGCCGAGCGAACACATCAGAACCGCCACAACCAGCACGGCCACCGGACGGAAACCCTTTTTAAGACAATTCCTCAACACAAAAATCCTCTCAATCCAACTAACGGGACACCACGTGAGCCTCACCCTTATACGGGTCAAGCGTCAAATACTGGTCAAGACAAACGGACGGAAAACCATCCCCATCCGACAGAAACGGACGATGACGCCAATCATACGAACTCCAACCCGCCTCCACACGAGCATTCAACCCATCCAACATCACCGAACGAAAACCCGGCCTACCATCCCGCTCCAACCAGCAGATATCATACTCACGCCCACACAGGCGCTCGCTGACCACACGCGGAGTGGTGGTACCATCCGAACGGAGTTGCAGATACCTCAAATGCGAGTCCAACGGAGTCCAATCCGCCAAGCCGAAACGGTGACGGCCACGCTTATCCGTATACGCGCACAATCCGGCGTCCACACGCAACGTGTCACCCAACCGAATCGTCATCAGCCGGTCGGCGGAACCATTATGAGGTTCGATACGGTCGGGACGGATAATAGTGTTCTTCACGAACGTGGCAAGCCAAATATGCGAGTCGATAAGCGTCTGCGAACCATCCGAATTCACCACATGAGGAAACATCAGACACAGGCGCGACACATATCCGTTCGACACACTGCTCTCGTCACAGTCGGCCACCAAGCCCTCGACCGTGTAACGGTACGTGCCGTCCACGGTCTTATGCTCCAAACCCAACAGGTTACGACGCTCGCTCTTGTCGGTTCGCTCCACGTACCCCTCGAAGAAACGACGATAATCCAAACGGAGTTCGTCAGCCTCCTCCTTGGTCTGGATACGGTAACGCAATCCGATAAGGGAACGCCATCCGGTGTTGCGCCCCGCGCTCTGACGGCGAAGAACCTTCCTCCCATCAGGCGCGGTGGTCATCCCGATAAGCATGTCGGAACGCTCGTCAGCCTCCTCGATGAGCGCGGCCTTCAACGCGTCCACGGTCTCGGGAGAGGGAATGAACGGATTCTCCCTCCCATACACGGTCGTCTTGTCGAACTTGGACATTTCAGTTCAAGTCCCTCCAACCGGTCGCATACGCGTACTGAATACGCGGGTTCCCTTCGATATTGGCGGACTTGCAAGCGTCAAGCACGTTCTTCAGATACACCAACCCATCAGCCCCGTCCGACATTTGACCGAGCAACGGCAGGATACCACCGTCCACATCACACACCAGACGATAACGGATTCGAGAACCGGAATCCACACAACCATTGTCATGGCCGCGTATCTGCTTGAGGATGACGCGGATTGCCTCGACGGAAGGAATAGCATCGGACAACGGACGGCTGGAATCCCACACGGTCAACGCACTGATTTCATCCAACCGCTCATTCAACTTGTCCAATTCCCACAACGCCTCACCGACGGCAATCTTCACCGACTGCTCCCGCGCCACATCGGAATCATGCGCTCGCAGTGATTCATGGAACTGTTTCTTCGACTCGTCGTCCATGTTGGACTTGTCGATAAGCTCCTCGATTGGCGTGGGGTCTAAGTCTCGAAGCGCGTCCAACAAATACTCGTCATCCGGATTCTCGTCATCTTTGTTCCGGTCGCTCATTTAGCAACCTTCCCGGACGGCTTTACGGTCGGCTTGGCCGGAGTCTTGACGGTCTTGCCAATCTTCTCAAGATAGGCTTCCAAAGCCTTGACAGCCGCCTGTTTCGCCAACACCATGGCTACATCCTTGTCGGAAGCGGTGGCATGCCAACGCATGTAGTTTTCCGGCTTGTCACCGTCGGACAACAGATAGGTGGCGCTGACCTTCGGCTTGCTTTCCTGCAAGTTCGTCTGGGTTTCCGAAGCAGTGACCTTCACGCACTTGTTGGGAGTGTTCTTGCCGGTCTTGACCTTATCCCAGTCGATGAGCGCTTCGGCACGCCATGTGATGTTCTTGGCGCTGACCAAGGTGACGGTGGTACCGACATGCCACGGTTCCCCGCTGTTGTGCTTGTTGTGTTCTTTGACGATGGCTTCGGCCACGTTGCGGGCACTGCATTCGTATTTGATTTCGCCCTTGCTGGTGACGACATGGGTTGCGTACTTGTCCTGTTCGTAGATTTCGATACTCAATGTAGGTGCGTTCCAATTCTGGTTGTGATTGATGGCGACGGGTGTCGTGTTTGACTCGACCCGTCTTTATGTGGACACTGCCAGTATAACAAGAGTAGAAGGTTTAGGCAAATAGGGGAGAACTCCGATTGTCCACCCGCCATACTCTAAAACGACAACAGAAGAAAACCAGTTGGAGCGTCAATCTTTCTCGGATGGCGGCGTACACCAACGTCGGGCGTCCTCTTCAGTGCAGAACTCATGCAGAAGTCCGTGCCGATTCGCATACCATATGCAGCTGTCCAAATTATCACACGAGTCCAATGGTTGGCCTTCGTCCTCCAAGCAGTGCCGTATGAGGATATACGATTCGTACGCGGCCTTGCACGCGTCCGTATAACTCATGGGAATCGGCGGACCCAGATTGAGAGGACACCTCCTGTAAGGAAGATATAGTCGCCGCCAATACAATACAGTATGCTCCCCATTCTCAGACCAAAGGTCTATATGGTCGGCGCACCATCGGGTTCCTTCCACAGTGGGCTTGCCGCAGAAACTATTGTCCATTCCACGGAATCGGCACCCCAAGCCAACATTCTTGTTGGATTCTCGCTGAACGTTAGGGTCGAAGTCTTTTAGCAGTTGCTCGCATTTCTGCACACGTTTTTCAGCCTGTTTCTTCTCTCTCCTGACGGGCCACGACTCTTTCGCATACCGGAACCATTGGAGGACATTCCATGTGCCGTGAACGTTTTCTCGCATGGTGCGCAATCGTCTTCGAATCTGCCGCAAGTCCAAACGTTCTGACTGGCAATTTCGCAACAACTCCTGTTGCCTACGTTCGAGATAATCCACCACCGTCACCTCCACCTAGAAGACACATTTGACGTCGGCACTCTTGGGTACTCCGACGCCAACAGTCTTTTCCGTCGCCCACGAACGACTTTTCTTAAATGTATTTGAATAGTTGTTCCGGCGTCAACCCCTTCAAATCAGGTTTCTCCTCATCCAACAATTCCCTGAAATCATCGAACGTATATTCGACACCATCCTTGCACGCGTTCAACATACCATATTCCATATCATCCACGAATTTCGGATTATCCTCCCGAAAACGTCGTACCCGACTTTTGACGGAAGCGAGTTTCTTTTTCCTGCTCTTCGGCATGCTCTTATACCCGTAAGCCCGGTGTGCTCCGGCGGCGGTCTTATATCCGTAGCCTTGCGCGTCATCCACGATTTCGCCGGTATCCATGTTGACCAGTCGATAACGGGTTTCGGAATATCCGAAATCGAATTCATCTTCCGGCCCATGCCGCACCTCAAAAGCCACGGCCTTGATGACCGGTTTCTTATCCTGTTCGACCATTTTTCAGTTTTCCTCCAACAGTCGGAATGGTAGTCCAATGTCTCACGTCGTCGGCAGTGCATTCCTCTTGCAATAGTCCTTCATCTTCCAACAGTTCTCTCAGCAAAAGGAGGGACGCGGTATGGTCTGTGGAACTTTTGGCGAACATTTGCTCGCGTATTGACCGTACTCGTGCTCGAATCTGTTCCAGATTTAGACGCTCATTCTCGTAAGTTTGCTTTAACGTCCGTTGACGACGTTCCCAAAAAGTTCAAGGGTTATTCCTTCCCGAGAATATGTTCGGCAAGTTCGGGCACTTCCTCCCATGAGTCGAAGCTTGCGCCCTTGTCGTATTGTTTCAACCGTTCACACTGTTCCATGTTGTAGCCATGGCGTTTCGCCAAAACGGGGAGTCCTTCTCGCATGAGCGTGTCCAACATTATGGGATTGTCTTCAACGTACAAGTCGGCTTTGAGCAGGTTCTTCTGCTTGAGATGACAGTATGGGATGTCTCGACGTGACGGCGTGTATGAGTATCCGATGCTGGTAATGGGGTCTTTCTCATACCAGTCTTTTTCGGACATTCGCCTGATGTCCGAGGCGAATACGGCGTCACCTTCTGTATGTCGCAGGTCGTCCAGATTACGACGTGGACATAAGTTATGATTCTGGCTTGTGTCGAAATTCATGGATATCATCCACCGGCGTGTATCATCACGGTCGTCGTCACGGGAGGTGACGAATAGGAGACGATTGTCTTCCGACATGCCGATTAGCTTCACCAACGCTTCCATAGCATGTGGATACATGTGTTCACGTAAATAGAGTCCCGCGTTCACCGACCAATGATGCCATTCACGGAATTCCGCATGGGTTTCGAACCAGCCTTCACAGGCGAAACCGTAGTCAGTTGGTTCGGGAGCGTTGAACGGTTTCTTCTGTAATTGGCTGATGCAATCCTTGAACGCTGTCGTATAGTCTACGAGAGTGTTGTCCAAGTCGATGGCGATAAGCTTATGGGTTTTCCCCTTTTCGGGCGGATATTGTTCCTCGTCCAATCCAAGCATGTGTAAAAGGTCGAGGAACGCTATACATTTTGGCAGTGGTTTGCCGTCTAGTTCGGCGTGGACGATTGGGTCGTCGTTGGAGGGGAGTGGACAGTCTTCCGACCAGAACAGTCGGTGGACTTCCTCTAGTGTGTTGAACTCCCAATTGATGTGCTTGCCGTCACAGTTGACGGATTCGAAATTGAGCATGTTTTTGGCCTTTCAAGATATGTGAACATGCCCACTATAGCATAATCTGGCTGTCAGCCCCAAGGGTTCTCCACACCCAGCAACAGATTTAAGGGCATTACAGCTTCCCACAGCATAGGTTTGCAACCGTTGCAATCTAGTTTGTTCTAGTTTGCATGGCCTCGTTGTCAGGGCCAGCTCCAAGCCTCACACGGCTCACGCCGCCGCTTGGTTCACGCTTCACAGGGGTCAGCATTGTCCGACTGCTGCCGGTCTGTCTTACATCCACTCCACGCGCGTTTAAGGTCTCCGGGGCACTCCCGGCGACCATGATGTTGATGGCCGCGTTCAGGTCGCGGTCCATGTCAAGCCCGCACTTCTCGCAATGGTAGACACGTTCGCCTAGGGACAGTTTGGCTTTCACTGTCCCGCAGTTCGAGCAGGTCTTCGAGCTTGGATACCAGCGGTCGATGACATGGAGCCTCGTGCCGGTGCGTGCGGTCTTGTATTTCAGTTGGCGGCGGAACTCGTGGAAGTCCGCGTCCAGTATGTGTTTGGCAAGCCTCCTGTTATGGCTCATGCCTTGCACATTGAGGTCTTCGATGCTGATGTCGGAATAATTGTCGGCGAGCCACGTGGTGAGTTTGCTGATGTTGTCGGCTCGTTGGGCGGCTATGCGAGCGTGGATTCGGCGCACGCGCTCCAACGCCCTATTGTACCGTTTCGACCCGTATCCGTGGTTTGTGCCCCTGTCGCGGCGGCTCAACGACTGTTGGGCGTGGCGGAGTTTTCGCTGCGTGCGGACGTAGTTGCGTGGATTGGGGAACGTGGTGCCGTCTGACAGGGTGGCGAGGGTCTTGACGCCCAAATCCACGCCGACCTGACGCTTATGGTTCTTCCGTTTTCTGTTTTTCGTGGGAACGCTTTCGGCGGGACGTTCGACGGTGATGGCCGCATACCAGAAGCCCGCATGGCGGCTGACGGTCATGCGCACGATTCGTCTGCCGTGGACGCGTTCGGTGGCGTTCTCCA